>CAMYJY010000037.1:0-7508 GCA_947258835.1 uncultured Pirellulales bacterium | reverse complement strand
ACCAATGTGAGCTACCGCTCAGAAATCTTTGGCCCGCTCCCGTTGGTCGCTCCAAAATTTGACTCAAATACGACGAATTTCGTCTCATAAGCAAACTAAGTGTCTGTTCTCGACTGCTTCTCGGCGATGCCGGAGACGCCGAAGCGGCGGGCCAATTCTTCCTCAACCTCGGTGAGCCGAATTCCGCGTGCTGCCAGCAGAACCAGCAGATGGTAGACCAGATCGCCGGCTTCATAAATGGTGTGTTGGCGGCCCTCTCCGCCCGGCTCGCCGGCCGCCTCGACGCATTCTGCCGCTTCTTCGATGATTTTTGCACCAATCCGCGGGATGCCGCCTGCCAGGAGTTTGGCGGTATAGGAGTCCTCACCGCCGCGCGCCTGGCGGGCCAAAATGGTTTGCTCCAGTTGGTCGAGCGGTCGTGGGAATGCCGTGGGGCAGGAAGAATTGTCCGCCATAAGTAGAACTCAAACTGCAGTTTCTGAAAGAACGGCCAGAGGCCGTTTTTTCAGGAGTAAATTGATTGGAACAAAAACTGCGTATAGCTGTTTTCACTATGAGTTATAACAACCTCAGGCACCTGTCGGGAGGACCCTTCCCAGCCAAGGTGGGACCGATCACAATGGAAGGGAATGACTGTCCCGTAGTGTAGGCAGCGGTGGGCTGGGAAGCAATTGCTGGCAGGGCAGCCTGCCTAGGTGAACCTCGTGGTTTGCCAGAGGCCTGTCTTTGTGGGGGAATTCGGGAGTTCAATTGGTTTGCGTTATCCCCGCACAGGGTCATTCCCGCGTAGGCGGGAATCCAGTAGCGGTCGCAGGTAGTTTGGATTCCCGCCTGTGCGGGAATGACGGTATGGACTTGGACAACCTGGATTCCCGCCTGCGCGGGAATGACGTGAGCGTGAGCGCGGGAATGACGGTATGGACTTGGACAACCTGGATTCCCGCCTGCGCGGGAATGACGTGAGCGCGGGAATGACGTGAGCGTGAGCGCGGGAATGACGTAAGAGTAAAATAGGACTGCTCGGACAAGATCGTGACAAAGTTGCCACCGGCCCTAGATTGTTGGTATTTAACGGGTGCCACCGCGGTGGGCAAAACCCAAATCGGTTTGGCCTTGGCGGAGCAGCTGCAGGCCGAGATTATCTCGCTGGATTCGATGGCCGTCTACCGCGGGATGGATATCGGCACGGCCAAGCCCACGCCGGAGCAGCAGGCGCGCGTGGCCCATCATGGGATTGATGTGGTGGATCCCAGCGAGGAGTTTAGCATTGCCTGCTACCTCGAGGCGGCCCACGCAGCGATGGCGGAAATCAAATCCCGAGGGAACCAGGTCTTGTTTGTGGGGGGCACGCCCCTCTATCTCAAAGGGTTGTTGCGGGGGCTCAGTGCGGGGCCACCGGCCAATTGGCAGATGCGGGAGGAAATTGAGGCCGAGGTCGCCACACTGGACAGTGGTATGCTCCACCAACGACTAGAACAACTCGACCCCATGGCGGCTGCACAGATTCACCCGCATGACACCCGTCGGTTGATTCGTGCCCTGGAAGTCCTCCGCACCACCGGCGAGCCCATCAGTCACCATCAGCTGGAATTTGAAGAGGAAAACCAAGCTGAAGATTGTCGCGTTTTCGTGTTGCGTCGTGCCCGGCAAGAGCAAGTGGAACGCATCAATCTCCGCGTGGATCACATGCTGGAGCGCGGTTTGGAAGCGGAAGTACGGGACCTGACGGCCAACGGAAAGGTTTTGGGCCGGACGGCCAGCCAAGCTGTGGGTTACCGGGAAATGCTCGAGTATTTTGAGCACGGCGATCGAGAGAGCATGGTTGACAAAATCAAAACGCGGACCCGCCGCTTCGCCAAACGCCAAGGCACCTGGTTTCGCAGCCTTGCCGAATGCCGTGGGCAGATGAGAACTTACCCATCGACAGCCCAATGGATTGGCTTCGCTGGGATTTTCGATCACGCGGCAGGTAAAAACTTACCTGCCGCTCGCCTTAAAGAAGCAAGTAAAAAAACCCCGCTACCCTGTGCGGGTAGCGGGGCTCTTTGAGCGGGGAAGTGACAGCTGACCGGGAGAGATCAGCCGTCGCGCAGTTGACTCATTCAACAGCCCCTATCCTTGATATGATGATCCGCCGGAGAATCTCCCACGGGTTGGTTGCTGGGTGACGGGAAATCTCCGTCAGCTTACACGAGCTCTTTGCGTGCACCAATCAGCGTGCGGAGTCGTTCCGCCAGCAGGGCCGCATCAAAGGGCTTTTTGAACGTTTCGTTGATGCTGGAGCGATCAAAGCTGGCCGTGGTGCCATCGTCCGGCAGCAGGGCAATCAACGTCGTTTCAGCAAAGTCGGAACTGCGACGTAGATTTTGACAAATCTGCAGGGCTTCGACCTGACCGATTGAAAAATCGACGATAATGCAGTCCGGGTGGAAACTTTCGGCTTGGATGCCAGCTTCAAATCCGCTGGCAGCCGTCGAGGTGCGGAATGACCTTTCCGCGGGCAATTCACGTTTTAGGTTTTCGATCAAGACCTGATCCTGAGCGACAATCAAGACTTTGGCCATGGCCTCGTCTTCCAAATCGCCCAACGGCATGCCGTGCTCTTTCAAGAACTTAATCAAATATTCGCGAGGGATACGACGATCCTGCGAGCCGGGTATGCGATAACCCTTCAAGCGTCCAGAGTCAAACCATTTGCTGACTGTGCGGGGGGCCACTTTGCAAATCTTGGCGACCTGGCCAGTAGTAAAGACCTTCATCACGGGTACTCCAATAATGTCTTGCGTTTATGCTAGTCAAGTCACAAGCTGTTGGCTTGCAGCCTGCACGCCCTGGGGGTTGCTCTTAGCCTGGCGGCTGAATCCCTCCTACCAGGAGGCTCCACGAGGACTCTCCTGCGAACCTCAGACCTGGCTTCTGGGTGTGCCAAGTCACGGTCAAGCAGGAATTCCTAGTTTCGCACCTAAGAACACACCTGGGTCGGGGCGTTCCGTAATCGCATGCTGGTTTGGCTCAGGTCCTTCTGATCCGCTCCGTCATGTTCAACATATCGGCAATGCATGCACTGGAAGATTGGCAAAATTCGTTAGATTGGAGACTTTAGGTATAAGCCGTCCGGATCGTTATTTTCCCATCTTGTCAGTCTGTATTGCGCCACAAATGCTGCAACCAACGCGGTTGCCAGCGAGAGCATGTGAACAGGGTCCCTCGTAGACTGCATGGACGAAAAAGCCCATAAATCACGAATTTTCCCTAGTGTCAGGCAGGCTCCCCCCTTGGATCGGATGACCACTCCAGGTGGGCCGGCCATGCTTGACCGTGCTGGAGAGAACAACCTTTCCGATAGATAGTTTCGTTTCAACCGGGGGTCCGACTTTAGAAACTTTCGCGCGTTGCGGCGAGAAGACAGATTATGCGGATTGTTAAGCCGCCTGGGCCCGACCGCTGGCAGGACGAATATGGCCATCTGCCGAGACATCCTCAAACCGTACTGAAACACGCTTGGAGATGCCCGATTCTTGCATGGTGATCCCATACAGGGTGTCCGCGCAGGACATGGTGCGTTTGGAGTGGGTGACGACGATGAATTGTGTCGAGGCCATGAATTCCTTCAGGACTTCCACGAAGCGCACAATATTGGCCTCGTCCAGTGCCGCATCGACCTCATCCAGCACGCAGAAAGGACTGGGCCGGCTACGGAAGATGGCCAAGAGCAGGGCCACGCAGGTGAGCGTCCGCTCGCCGCCCGACAGGAGAGAGATATTGCGAGGCTGTTTGCCCGGGGGCCGCGCGACGATCTCGATGCCGCATTCGAGCACATCCGTGATTTCTTGATTGTCAATCACAATGTCGGCCTCTCCCCCGCCGAAGAGGTTGCTGTAGAGCTCGCGAAAATGTCCGCGGATGACATCCAGGGCGGTGACAAACAAATCGCGGCTTTCGGCATTGATTTGTGCGACCAATTGTTCCAGTCGCTGTTTTGCTTGGCGGAGATCGGCATACTGCTCAGAAAGGGAAGCATGGCGATCTTCCACGGTCTCCAGCTCGGAGAGTGCTTCGATATTGACGGGACCAATGTTTTGTAGGGCTTGCCTCAGCGAGGCGATTTCTCGATCGATGGTTTCGCGCGGCCCCAGGGAGGATGGGGGCTCCGTCGCAGCCAGCGCCGCGATATTCAAATCGTAGTCTTCGGCGAGGCGTGTGCTCAGGTCCGTTCGTCGCTGGCTCAGCTGTTCCAGTCGGAGTTCCGCTTGTTGGAGTTCGCCTTGACTGGTGAGCAATTGCTGACGGAGTGTTTCGGCTTGCTGGACCAGCGCGGCTCTCTGGTCGCGCAGGTCCCGATAGCGTGTGGCCGCCGCTCGGGACTTTTCGGCACAGATTTCTTTGGAGTGGTAGAGTTCGGCCAATTCACTGCTGAGTTGCAGTACCGACGTGGTGAGCTGCTGTTGGTGGAGCTGACACTGCGAGTCGCGCGTGCGTGTTTCGGCCAGCGCCCGATCATGCTCTTGGTGGTCCCGTTCCAATTGCTCCATTTGGAGCCGCAGACCGTCACGTCGCTGTTCACTGCGGGCCAAGGCGACGCGCGCGTCGGTCACACCTTTTTGGAGCTGCCCGACTTGTTTTTCCCAGTGCTTTCCTTTTTCTGACCAGTTTTCCAGCAATATTTCCAGCTCGCCAAGCTGATTTTGCTGTTGCGTGAGTTCGGTGCGTAATTGCTTGAGTTCTTGCTCTGCCGTGGTGGCCTGCTGATCGATATTGAGCCATTCGCTGTTGGCCTGCGCGTGGAGACGATGGGCTTGATCGGCCCGTTCGCGAATCGTGGCGAATTGAAGCTGGACTTGACCTAAATTCTCGGCCAGCTGTTGCTGTTGCCCTGCGAGCTGCTGTTGCTCCTCCTCCTCTTGGTGAATCGTGGTCGCCAACTTGCCGCAACGCGCCTCTTGTTCATCTGCTTGAACCTGCAGCTGGTCGATTTCTTCCAGCAGGGCCCGCAACTCGCTGCGTCGGGAGAGGAGACCCGTCGTGGATTGCCGCGGGCCGACAATCAGTCCACCCTGGGCGGTGACGACTTCGCCCACGACCGTGACATAGTTGAGACCGCGGCCCACGCCATGGGCCAAGCGCATGGCAGTCAACAGGGAGTCCACAAACCACCAACGTCCCAGCAGACGTTTGGCCAGGTGCGGTAGATCGGCAGGGGTTTCCACAAATTGATCGGCCCGTCCCATGACACCCGGTTCCGCCCGCAAATCGATGCGGTCGACGGCGCTGGCCGGTTGGGGGACATCCAGACGCAGGAAGCTGGTGCGACCGGCCCAGTCGGTTTCCTGCATGGTAAAAAACGAAGGGTCCGCTTTGTCGATGAGCAAATGATTGGCCTGTTCGCCCAGAGCCGTTTCGACGAGGCCCGCCGTGTCCGCGTCCACACGGAGCAAGTCGGCCACCACCCCGCGCACGCAGCCAAAAGGCCCGTGGGGATCCTCGCGGGCAAGTCGGAGGACTTCCTTGGTGCCCGCACTGAGTCCGTCCAAGCGGCGTTCCAGTTCCTCCAGCACCGTGGCCCGCTCGCGGGCTCCTGTGAGTCGGCCGCGCAGGTCCGCCAGTGCGGTGTGGGATTGGGTCAATTGACGGCGATTCGCGCGGAGGCTTTTTTGGAGCTGGGAGAGCCGCTGCTGGGCTTGTTCGGTTTCCTGCTCCGCGCGCTGGAGTTGACTTTCCACCGCGGCAAGTTCGGCCGCTTGGTGCGCGCGGGCGGCTGCTGCCGCATCCAGTTCTTGGCGGCAACGCTGGCTGGCTGCCAGTGCCGTGTTGCTTTGGGACTCCAGGGCTTGAATTTGCTGTTCCAACTGGGCTGATTTGCGGAAGACGACCCCGTGGTCCTCGCGCCAGGCCTCGATTTTTTGCCGGCACTCGGAGAGCGTTGTCTGGGTCAGCTGGAGCTGGGCTTGCTCGGATTGGGTCTGTGCGTGAAAGGCATCATAACGAGCCTCTGCTGCCTGGAGCTCCGCCGTTGTCTCCCCGACCAACTGCTCGGCATCACCCGCCTTGGAGGTCATCGCCAGCACTTGCCGTTGCAGGCGCTGGCTTTCCTGCTCCAGCTCGTCGCAGCGCGCGGACTGACTACGGCGGGTTGATTCGCATTGTGCGATCCTTTCCCGAATCGAGGCGCTGTCATCGCTGTCTTGATTACGCTGAATTTGCAGTTGATCCAGTTGGGATTCGAGCGCGGCCAGTTCGGTCTCCCCGGCGGAGGTCTGCTGTTGGCATGCGCTGCGGATGCGTTGTTTCTCGGCAGCTTGTTGCTCCAGACGCTCCAGCTGTGAGGACAGCGCGCGCCAATCTTCCAGTGCCACCTGGGTACGCAATTGTTTCAAACGATCGGCCTGCTCTTTGTATTTGCGGGCGCGACCTGCCTGCGAGCGTACGCTCCGCAGCCGTGAATCCAATTCGTCGACAATATCCGAGAGCCGCAGCAGGTTCTGTTCGACCCGCTCCAGGCGGCGGGCCGCTTCCTGCCGTTTGAGCTTAAACCGGCTGACGCCAGCGGCCTCTTCAAAGATCAGACGACGCTCGCGGGGTGAGGATTGTAGCAGCGCGTCAACCTTGCCTTGCTCGATGATGCTGTAGGCACCCGTGGAGACTCCCGTGCCGGAAAATACGTCGCGAATATCGCGCAGTCGAACCGGTTGTTGGTTGATCAGGTACTCGCCTTCGCCGCTACGATAGACACGCCGCGTGATGAAGACCTCGTCGGAGTCATGGTCGAGAATGCCGGTGGAATTATCAAAAACGAGCGTCACTTCCGCCGAGTTGGTTTGTTTGCGACGGGTCGTGCCGCTGAAGATGACATCGGTCATCTCCTGGCCTCGCAAAGCCTTGGGGCTTTGGGAGCCGAGGACCCATTTGATGGCGTCCACGACATTCGATTTTCCCGAGCCGTTCGGGCCCACCACCGATGTAATGCCAGCGGGAAACTCAAACCGAGTGCGCTCGGCAAAGCTCTTGAAGCCGTTGAGTTCCAGTGCTTTGAGCATGGTCGAGGTAAGGTTCGCTGGCTAGAGAACGGAACGCGTCCCGGCCCCAGTGGGACGTGATCTGGGACGTGATAAAATGGCGGCCGAGGGTAGCAAATTCCCCGCTCCCGCTGGAGACCAGAAAACACCTGCTAGCATAAGCGGGTGCATACCCCCTTGGGCTCTGCCTGTAGGTGCTCAGTTTTTGTCAAGATGAGATTTGTATGGATGGGAACCACGACGAAACGACGCGACGACGGGCTTTGTTTTGTTGGTGCTGGTTGTGTTCTGGTAGGAGCCGCACGGTGTGGGCTTGGTCGTGCCCTACCCCGCCGTGCTAGCAAACATGCTGCTCTTCTGCGTCATTCCCGCGCAGGCGGGAATCTAGGCCACTGGTACTGGATTCCCGCCTGCGCGGGAATGACGGAAAGGATGCGGGAATGACGGAAAGGATGCGGGAATGACGGAAAGGATGCGGGAATGACGGAAAGGATG
>CAMYJY010000036.1 GCA_947258835.1 uncultured Pirellulales bacterium | reverse complement strand
TTTTCTCGGGCTTTACCGGCTTCATGGAGGCCCCATTTTCAGTTTGAGTTATTACTCAATTGGCCGCAGCCCGCCACACTGTCAGCCGCCGAGGCTGGGTTGCTATGAGGTACTGGGAGGTCACGGTCAAATGGGCAGGTCCTGTTGCTGCCAGTGGGATGGGGGGAGCGGCCACCTGTCCGGTCTGCAAATCCAGGCGGTGTATTTTTCCGCCGCTGGGCCAGAGCAACTGCGAACCGGCCAAGACCCCCCTGCCCTCTATTCTTAACTGGTGGTTCGCCCACAGCAACTCACCCGAATGCGTCTCCAGTACTTGGATACCTCCATCCGCCAGCACAAGTTTTCCGTCCTGCGCCCCGCAGAGCAAGGCGTGTTCCGTGGTTAGAGGGTGGCTCCAGGCGAGTCTGCCCGACGCTGTTTCGTAGGCCCACAACTGGTCGCTGTCGGTGGGCACGGCAAACAGCCGACCTTGGTAACAGATGCCCGGGTTAGGGCCCCGATAATAGCTTTGTGGTGCCAGCGGTAAGTCGCTGTGGTCGGCTCCTGTCCCGCCTGGGGTGCGGGGATAGGTTCGCAGCCACTGCAGTGCTCCATCTTCTCCGCGGAGGGCGGCGACTGCTCCCAGGTTGGACACCAAGTAGACCATTCCCTCATCCAGTGTGAGCAGTGTGGTGGCCACATCCGGGCCCTTGCCGGTGGCCGGAGTGTTTGCTTGGCATAGCCAGTGTTGCCATTTTATTTTGTTGTGGGTGTCCCGGGCATAGCAGGCAATGCCGGACCGTGCGGAGCGATTGTTGCTGCGCACGGCCACCAGCAGCCGCCCTTGATCCACCAGCGGTGCACCTGCAAAGGCAATGCTGGTTTCCTGGGAGGCTGCGTACCTGACCAAGGCACCTTCGCGGGCCATATCGACCGACCACAGCGCACTTTGCGTCTGGTTTGGCCGCTGGCGGAGGCCGAGGGGGACGGCGTCTGCCCCCAACACCTCTCCCAGCGAAGCGGTCAGTGTGCCACGAGCCGTTTCGGTCGGTAGTTTTTCGTTGGCCAGCACCGCGTGCGTGGCGGTGAATGCGGGCTGCCCGGTGGCTAGTTCCAACGCACGGATCCCCGTGGCATCGTGGAGGACCAGCAGTTTGTCCAGCACGATCGGCCAGCAGGCATGTGCTGTCGCCAGCGCCGAGGAGAAATGGGGTCGGTAGTCGGAAATGCGAGAGGCACAAGCGTTGTGACGTGCGGGTTGGCCGCCGAACGTGGCCCACGGATAGGGCGACTCGCCGGGCTGTCGATTTCCCATGGTCTGTTGTAACTCACGCAGGAACCGCACAAAATTCACGGTGCGGCCTGCTATCCTGCCCTCCGCGGCGGGGTGTTCGGTTTGCAGCTGTTGTAGTTCCTGAGCGGTGCGGTGGGGGTCGGCTGCGCGGATGGCGGCCAGGACCAGTCGGGCCCGCACGGCGGCCGGTGCGTAGCTGGGGTCCGGGTAGGTCCGTTGTCTCGGTTGGTCAGACGGTGGGGGAACCAGCTGCTGCCAGTAGGAGCGTGCTTGGTAGGGGGCGCCGCGTTCCAGGCACATTTCTCCGAGGGCCCAGAGGGCATCATCCCCCCACGAGCTGCAATAGGCCTGATCCAAAACTTTTTGCAACCAGTAGGAGTTCCGCGAGGCGATGCCTCGCTCGTACCATGTTTGGGCGGGCGCATCGATCAGTTCCCGGTAGCGCTGGAGTTGTGTGGGCGGCAACCGCGCCAGCAATTGGTGACAACGGGTTGGCAAGCTGACGTAGTGGCTGTCTCCGCTGGGCACGGCAAACATCCCTGCCGCTGCCAACAAGTGCGCTGCGGAATCGAAGGCGTCGTCCCATTGTCGACGTTCCAAGGAGCTTTCCAGTCTGCGCAGCAAACGCTGCTGGGCGGCAGGCAGTTTGGGAGGGCGTGCGGGCAGGGCTTGCCACGTACGGGCCGGCTCAGTGGCTTGGGTCGTATGCGGGAGGCCGATCCACCCGAGGGTGAGGCAAGCCAGGAGCAGTGACTGGAAAGTGGACTGCAAAACAACTACTCCAGGGTGGCGGAAACTCGGGTCGCGCCGTCCGGCTCAATCTCAATGCGAATCACGTGGGGCCGACAGCAGACTGGGCAGTCCTCGACATACTGTTGGCTGTGCCCTTGGCTCGGATCGCAGGGAATCACGATTTCCTCGCCGCACGCCTCACAGACGTAGGCGACTTCGTCATGCGGACTGATCATTCCTAGAGTACCTCCTAACAAGGAACCACAACGAAACAACGCGACGACGAGCAGGGACTTATTTTTTTCATTTTTCGTAATACTTCAGCCATCTGCAGTAGGCAGGTCGTAAGAGCAACTGCCATCCTACGTTACGTCCTTTGCCAGCTAGCCCTTCGAAGTGACTCTAAGGATTAAACATATCCTTAAGGGGCAGTTGCACTTACGACCGATCTTTCGAGTAGGCTGCGTCATTTGGCTGAATAGTAACCATTTTTCTCGTTTGTTGATTCGTGGTAGACGTTGTTTCCGTTGTTTCGTCGTGGTTCAAAATTCTCAGCAAACAAGACAGGATTGTGGCGGGCCCCAGTGCAAGCCTAGGGCCGCCTCTGCCGTCCTACTGGGCCAGGGCTTGTAACAAACGTTTGGTTTCATTGGGTCCCCAATCTTGGACATCCGTCACTGCGATCCAGGCATGGAGGTAGCCTGCGGGGGAGTAATTATGACCGTATCCGATCGGTACGCTGGTAGCCATGGGCAGATCAAAGGCCACCTGCAGAAAAGTAACCAGGGGATACCATTCCAAAATGCCGAGGGAGCAGAGAGGGTGACAGCGAACCGGCGAAAAATAACCCGGCGAAGACCAACCCTACAAAGGAGAATGATGCCGAGTAGCGGGTGAGGAATGCGGGTTTATGGGACATGCATCCCAGTTTAGCCCATGGCCATTTATTCGTCTGCCCGGTACCGCGTGGTGGACGGACGTGATTTTTTGCGCAGCCAACTTTTTTTATTGGGGGGGCAAAAAAAGCGTCCTTTGATCATGAGATCAAAGGACGCCTGTTACATGTCATCAAAACCGTCTCGTGGCGCCATCTTTTTGCGCTGCCGTACACTCCTCGGGTGTGACGCGGGGAAGGCCTCCGAAGTACGGGAACCTCCGACGCGTGCACAAGCTTGAGCGCCCAACGGGAGCAGCCAATGAAAGCGGCCAATGAGAGAGAGCAGACCGTGCCGTCTCTAGGCGGTTTGTTCCATGAGCTGTACTGAAACGGCGCAAGGGCCCTTTTTGCCTTGACCGATCTCATAAGAGACATTTTGACCTTCGCTCATCTGCTCGATGGTTGTACCTTGCACCTCCGAGTGATGGAAAAACAAGTCGCCCCGATCTCCTTCGATGAAACCAAAACCCTTATCCGACAGTAACTTCTTAATCTTACCTTCTGGCATTGCTGCCTCCACAAAAACTAAAACTTAGGTGGCGCCGCTTGCGAGCCAAATTATCTGGAACTACATTATCGAGTCCGAAAATTTTGCCCTTGTAGCCAACACCGACACGGAAAAAAATTGGAGCAGAATACCAAAAAACGTCAGTCGGGTTCTGTCAAAAACTAAACTGTCAACAAACCAAACCGTCGACAAACCAAACTGTCAACAAACCGAATTGCTGCCAGTTTACGTTACGAACCCCGCACTACTGCCAGTTTGTCACTGCTCGCCACGATTCATCATGGCATCGAAAAATATAAGGCATGTTGCGGGAAAACGCAAGCGTTTTCCCCAATCTGTGCTGCAGGCGGTGTGGATTTTGATGTTTTTCCGGATTCTAGCGACCAACGGGGGAGATGTGAGATGTTAGATGTGAGATTTATGATGTGATTTTTGGCCAGCGTTTGCACTGCTGGCGGGCCCCTGTTGTAAGTTGAGGCCCCTCCGACACTTACAGAGCGGACCAGTGCCATCCGAGCGGCAGCTCCCAATCCTGTTCGGCACAAAACTTGTTGGCGAGTAGCAGAAAATTTTGAACCACGACGAAACAACGGAAACAACGAATCAATCAACGAAAAATTGTTACTATTCAGCCAAATGACGCAGCCTGCTCGAAAGATCGGTTGTAAGTGCAACTGCCCTTTGAGGATATGTTGAATCCTGAGAGTCACTTCGAAGGGCTAGCTGGCAAAGGACGTAACGTACGATGGCAGTTGCTCTTACGACCTGCCTACTGCAGATGGCTGAAGGATTACGAAAAAATTAAGTCCCTGTTCGTCGTTGCGTTGTTTCGTCGTGGTTCATTTGCTACCACAGGAAAGACTGAGAAGAGAGTGAATTGCTGTCGGTGCACGCAGACGGTTGCCCAAATCTCGTGCCGAACAGGCTTGGCCCCGCCCCCCAGTACTTACCGAGCGGATACATGATTTCCCCTAGAGTACCAGCGACCAACGGGAGCGGGCCCGTGCCATCCGAGCGGCAGCTCGCATAAAAGATACCAGCGACCAACGGGAGCGGGCCAGTATTATCCGAGCGGCAGCTCGCATAAAAGGCGGCCACCGCCGCCCCGCCCCTAGTCTTCTTCTTCTTTTAGTTTGGCTTGGGCGATGATTTCTTGTTGGACGTTGCCGGGTACGATCTCGTAATGAGAAAATTCCATGGTGTAGCTGCCCTGCCCTCCGGTCATGGAGGAGAGGGTGCGGGCGTAGGTCGAGACTTCGGCCAGGGGGGCCTTGGCCTCGACGGTGGTGAGGCCTCCTCCGGCTTGTTCCATGCCTACCATTTGACCGCGGCGGCCGGAGAGATCACTGGAGACATCGCCCACGTTGTCGCTGGGCACGGTGATATGCAGATTGACCACCGGTTCCAGGAGGGCCGGTTTGGCTTCTTTGAAAATTTGCGCGAAGACCTTACTGGCGGCCATCTTGAAGGCCGTTTCGTTACTATCGACGGGGTGATCTTTGCCGTAATGGACTTCGACGCACACGTTTTGCACGGGATAGCCAGCCACCACGCCTTGCCGGAGTCGTGCTAAAAATCCTTTTTCCACTGCGGGCATGAAGTTGCCGGGGATGGATCCACCGACCACCGAATCGACCCAGAGGAAATTATTTTTTTCGTGGTAGTGCGAGCCTTTCAGTTGGGGGAAACGGGCCTTGGTGGCGAATTCCTCGGGATCGGTACCTTCGGGGAAGGGATAGATCCGAGCATGGACTTCGGCAAACTGTCCGGCTCCGCCCGATTGTTTTTTGTGGCGGTAGCTACCTTCGGCGTTGGCCTGGATTGTTTCGCGGTAGGGGATTTTGGGTTCGTGCGTGTCCATCTCGACTTTGTCACGGCGTTTGATCCGTTCCCGAATCAACGTGAGATGCAACTCGCTCATGCCGGTCAGCACCATCTCCTTGGTTTCCGGGTCGTGGTCCAGGTGGAGGGTGGGATCTTCTTCGGTAATTTTGTGGAGGGCCACGGAGAGTTTGGCTTCGTCACCGCGGGCGTGGGGGGCGACGGCCAGTCCTACCATGGGGGTGGGGAAACGGATGGGAGGAATTTCTATTTCGCCGAGGGAGGTGCCTGTATGCAGTTCTTCGCACTTGGCGACGGCCACAATTTCTCCCGGGCCTGCTTGTTCTACGGGGCTGGTTTCGTTGGCCTGTACGGCCAGCAGCGGCCCCAATTTAATCCCTTTGCGAGCTGCGGGAGAGGCCACGGTGGTATCTTTGGGGAGTGTTCCCGAGAAGACTCGGATGAAGCTGAGTCGTTGCACGAAGGGGTCGATGCGGGTTTTAAAGACCTGGGCTGCCAGGGGAGCGGAGGCGTCGGGCGGGAGTGGGATTTCCGTTCCTGCTTGGGTGCCCGTCCGTGGTTTCGCAGTCGGGGGGAGGGCGGCGCTGGCGAGGGTGTCCAGCAGTTCGGGGAGACCCGCGCCCGTTTTGGATGAGATACAGACGATGGGGGTGAGGCTTCCTGCGGCGATGGCCTGCACCAGGAGTTGGTTGAGTTCGGCGGGGGTGGGCAGTTCACCTTCGAAGTAGCGTTCCAGCGCGTTTTCATCGACCTCGATGATGGATTCGATGAGGGTTTCATGGATGGTGGACGGATCAACGACCGCATCGGTCGTATCGTCGGGGACGTGGAGGGTGCTGGCGACTCCGCGGAGGGAACCGTTGATTCCCAGCGGCACGTTGAGCAGGGTACAGCCGTTTCCAAAGACTTCTTGGATGGATTGGATCAGGGCCGGGAAATCGATATTGTCGGTATCGAGTTTATTCAGCACCAGGATCCGTCCACAACCGGCCTGGCCGGCTTCGTCCCAAGCGCGTCGGGTGTTGACTTTAATGCCGGCATGGGCGTCGATGACTACGAGTGCCGTTTCCACGGCTTGGAGGGAGCCAATCATTTGGCCTACCAGATCGGGATAGCCGGGCGTATCGATGAGGTTGAGATGCTTGCCTGCATGCTCGAGGTGGACCACGGTTGCTTCGATGGAGTGTTTGTGGTGTTTTTCTTCTTCGTCAAAATCGCAAATACTGGTGCCTGCGTCGACATCCGGCTTGCTGGTGACGGCACCACTGTGTACCAAGAGTTGATCGATCAGAGTCGTTTTTCCGGCACCGCCATGACCGCAGACCGCGATGTTCCGAATATCTTCCACAGGTTTAGGCATGAGGACTCCTGGCAGGGTGTGCAACGGCTGTAAGAGCTGCTGGTAGGTTGATTTTTCCTTCGTACAGTGAGCGACCAATGATGGCACCGGCCAATCCGGCGGCTGCCAGCTGGCTCACATCCGCGGTGGTGGTCACGCCTCCCGAGGCCACGACCGGCACGGACACGTGTTTTTGCATTTCCGCCATGGCGGCCACATTGGGTCCTTGGAGCATGCCATCGGTGGCGATATCGGTGTAGACAATTGCCGCCAGCGGGACATCGCGGAACTGATCGGCCAGTTGGGTGGCGGGGGTGGTGCTGGTTTCCAGCCAGCCATCGGTGGCGACGAGCCCATCGCGGGCATCAATCCCCAGCACGAGTTGGTGGGGGAACTGAGTGCACATTTCTCGAAACCAGTCGGCCGCTTTGAGGGCCGAGGTTCCCAGGACGAGTCGGTCGAGGCCGAGTTGCAGCAGCTGTTCGATACTGGCCTGGTCGCGGATGCCGCCGCCTAATTCACACTGCATCTCGACTGCGGCGACAATCTCGCGCACGACGTCGAGATTGGCGGGTCGACCGGCGCGGGCCCCGTCGAGGTCCACCAGATGCAGGTGCTGGGCGCCTGCGGCCTGAAACTGGCGGGCGACGGCCACGGGGTCTTCCGCGAAGACTGTTTCTCGCTGATAGTCTCCTTGTTGGAGGCGGACACATTTACCGCCCCGGAGGTCAATAGCGGGCCAAATTTGCATACTGCAGCGTCCGTATTTTGCACGGCATTTTTATGAGCGAAGGCTCAAGTTTCGCATAGTGTCCGCAGGTTTTCAACCAGGGGGTGGTCGGCAGGTCTCTGCACGACGTTTTACTCTGGCATCCCAGTCGACCTGAGGGTGGTCTAGCTGGGCGGCCCTCGCTGGTCGGCGGAGCCGGCAGAGTTTGTCCCAAGATGTGAATCTCTGGGGACTGCGTCCGATCGGGTAGGCTGTCACCAACCGACGCCACCTTCGCTGGAGGTGGAACCACGACGAAACGACGAACAGGGACTGAACCCTTGGACTGTTGATTCGTTGTTTCCGTTGTTTCGTCGTGGTTCAAAATTCCCAGCCATCAAGCTGTCGGCGGCACCTATTTTTGCTCGAAGAGCAGTGTTTAAGTGAGCTCGGCGAAATTGCGCAAGATTTGCAGGCCGGCCTGTTGGCTTTTTTCCGGATGGAATTGGGTGGCATACAGGTTGTCGCGCCAGATCATGGAGCAGAAGGGAGTGGGGTAGTCGGTTTCGCCGGCCACCACTTGCTGGTCTTGCGGGACAACGTAGTACGAGTGGACGAAGTAAAAATAGGCGTTGTCTTCGATACCCGCAAAAATGGGAGGGCGGCGTATGTTACGAACTTGGTTCCAGCCCATGTGAGGGACCTTGTGTTCAGCCGCAGGCTTAAAGGGGCGGACTTCTCCTGGCAGGATACCCAGGCCTTCGTGTTGGCCATCCTCAGTGCTCCGCTCAAAGAGCAGCTGCAGTCCTAGGCAGATACCCAAAAAGGGTTTGCCGGCGTCGATGGCCGACTTGATCCAGGGCACCAATTCGCGTCGCTGGAGTTCGGCCATGGCATCCGCGAAGGCACCTACGCCCGGCAGCACGATTTTGCTGGCCTGCGACAGTACGGCTGGGTCACCGGTGATCGCGGCGGCATGGCCCACACGCTCAAATCCTTTTTGTACGCTGCGGAGGTTCCCCATGTGGTAGTCGATGATGGCAATCATATTTTTCTTCAAGCGAAAACGGGTCTACCGAATGTTGGCCGATTTGGGCCGGAAAAGCCCACCGTCTCAGACCCTCGGCCAAGGCCATTTTCAAATCGCTACAGCACTGGAAAAGTGACTGAGGGGGCGGGCTTTACCGGCTTCATGGAAGCCTAGTGTTCAGTTCGAGTATGTTGCCAGTCTAGCGACTGGCGAGGCGTTCGGGATAGACCACCAGTTCCAGGCGCCTGTTGCGGCCTTTGCCGGCGGCGGTGGCATTGGAAACCACGGGGTGATTGGCGCCGTGGCCGATGACAAAGACCTGCTGTGCGGGCAAAATATTTTGCTCGACCAGGGTCTTATAGGCCGCCAGCGCCTGGGCGGCTGACAGGTGGTGATTGCTAGGGTATTGCTGCGAATGGGTGGCCGAGTCGTCGGTATGGCCTTCGATACCAATGATGTGGCTGGGGAAGTTGCGGCGCAGATCCGTGGCCACGCCGTGGAGTAATTGCGTGGCGCCGTTTTTTAGGTAGGGACTTCCCGGCATGAACAGCTGGTCGCTGGGGACTTCCACCCGGACGACGTCGCCGTCTTGACGCACGTTGACCCCGGGAATGCCATCGAGTGTGAGATTTTTCAGCAGGCTGTTATTGGCGCGAATTTCCGCACCCGCGCGTTGCTGGGCGGAGGCCACGAGGGTCGAGGTTTTGGTTTGCAGTTGCGTGTGGTCTTCCCGCATGGCCAGCAGTTGATCGGTTGTCGTCCGTAGTTGCTCTCGGGTGGCATTGACCTCTTGGTTCAGGAGTTGGATCTGTTGGCGGGACTGGGCCAGCAAGGTTTCCAGTTCTTGGTTGTCTTGGTCCAGCGAGCGGGCGCGGGATTGGTATTCTTGACTTTGCTGCGCGACCAGTTGCATTTGCTGCTGCGCGTTGCCGGCCGCCTGCCCGTTGGGGACGTAAACCAGTCGGCCACACCCGCTGAGCAGGGTGAGCAATCCGATTCCCATCGCTGTCGTCGCTCGCAACACTGCTTGTGCTCGTAGAAAACCTAAAAATAAAAAGTCCCTGGCCACGGATCCGCACGTCTGCCCATGGCCTTTAGCGGCCGGAAAGATAGCGAGCGGCCCAGATACTCACAAGATCAGGTGTCGGTTGCTATCATGGAAAAAGCTAGCTACGTGAGAACAACCGCTGTTTGATTTGCTGCCAGATGGTCAGCATCACTCCCAGGAGTGTGAAGCACACCAGCAATACGCCCGGGACCAACCAAGGCACGGAAAACAGTGCCTGCAGGCCCGGATTCCAAATGCTGGGCCAGCGGACGATCACCAGCAGCGTGCCCAGGCAGAGGAACGGGCCGTAGGGAATGGCATCTTCACGGCGTAGCACCAGTTGCAGCAGGCCCAGCACGAGTCCCGCAAAGGGCGCCACGAAGAAAATGACGACTCCGGCCTGCCAGCCCATAAAGGAACCGACCATCATCATCAGGGTCACATCGCCAAAACCCATGGCTTCACGGCCTAAAGCGGCCGTGCCAATCAGACGCACCATCCAAATCAGCCCTCCCGTGGCTGCCATGCCGACCAGGGCCGTCAGCAGCCCCAGCCAAGCCGTTCCACCGTACCACCAGACTCCGGCCACGGCCAAACTGCCTCCGCCGGCAATCTGCGCCCAAGGTGGGCGAGAAAGTTCTCGCAGCACGCGCCGGGCAATCAGCCCCAGGGCTCGTCCCGGGCCATGCCGTCCTCGCCACACCCGTGGCATGAGGGCACAGCACCACAGCCACCAGCAGGCCTGGGCGCAGATCAAACCTGTCCAGGACGGTGAGGAGGACGCTCCACCTAGCTGCGGAGGCCAGGGGTTGGGGGCGGCGAGCGTCATGGCTTCGCTGTAGAGCTGTTTTCCCGGTGACAAGTGGGGCGCCGGCGCTGGTGGCACGGTGATGGCTTGGCCTAGGAGTGGTGGTTGGGAGCGGCTGGCGACATGGGGTAACAGGGTCAGCGGGCAGAGCGTTGCCAGGAGCAGACCGAGCAAAGTCCCCGGCACCGTGATTTCATCCGGAATAATCTTCTCGTCGATGTCGATGAAGCTGGCGGCGAGCATCAACAAGATCAGCACTGCATGAACGCAGCACATGGGGAGCGTCAGCCCCGTGCTTACTACCTGGAAAACTGCCGGCAAGGGGGCGGAGAAAAAGCGGCTGACTTGGGGGAGCACTAAACTCTGTTGCTGGACCTCCCACCCATAGAGTGCTGCCAGGCCGAGCCCGAGGGTCAGTTCGATCAGCAGTGGCCGGATCCAAAACCCTCGGCCATGGATGGCCGCTTCCCGTCGCAGGCCCAGCCAGCCCCAGACGGGGAGACGATCGGTGGGTCGGCGGGGTGGGGCCTGGGGGGGCGTGGGGCCCCAGGGGGAGATGTCACGGGGATGCCAGGCCAGCCGATAAATGGCCCAATTAACCAGGCCACCCGCCGCGCAGCCGCCCAGGCAGACCAGTAGCAGGGACCAAGAGTAGGTGGTAACGGGCACTATCAGCGACAGCATGGGGCGGGAGGCAATAACAACCGACTGGGAGCGGCAGCCTGCGTGCTAACGCGGCAGACTGGCGACAATTTCGTGAGCAATCTCAGCAGGGCCCCTCTGGTTCGTATCGACAGTCAGCGTGGCACAGGACGCGTAAATTGGCTCTCGGATCGCCAGCAGCTGTTCAATTTCCTGTCGGCCGCCCTGATTAGTCAGGTTAGGACGTCGCTGCGTGCTGGTGGGATCGCCGGCAATGCGCTGGGCGATGGTGGCGGCGGAGGCCTGCAGCCAGACAACGGCTTGGCACGTGGTGAGATGGTGACGATTTTGCTGCCGCAGCACGGCGCCTCCCCCGAAGGCCAGCACCGTATTGTGCCGCTGGCAAAGTTGCCGCACCACGTCCGCTTCTAGGTCTCGAAAGGCGGCTTCCCCCGCGTCGGCAAAGATCGTGGCAATCGAACGCCCCGCGCGGCGTTCCACTTCCACATCCGCATCGACCCACTCCAGGCCGAGTTGTTGGGCGAGGAGTTGGGCTACGGTTGTCTTGCCGGTGCCGCGGTAGCCAATCAAAGCAATGGTGGGCATGTTGATTATGGATTCCGGGTTGGCGGAAATAGGAGCGGGAACGTTTGTTTGCGGGGTAACGGGGTAGCCCAGGTTGGCGAAGCCTACCTGGGCGGCGCAGCCGCCAGAGGTTGCCCTTTGTGCAGGCTGCTTCATTTGGCTGAATAGTAACAAATTTACTATAAAGTTTCCTACAAACCTCTTGTGACTGCGTCACATCGGTAGGCTTCGCCAACCGATGCCACCCAGCAAAGGGAGGGCGGCCCCCCCGATTCCAGCCGGGGAGCAGGTGCTGCCTTCTCATCCAATGACCCCGCCGATAGGGCCGATGGTTCTTTTCAGCACTTCGCGCATCAGGCCGTGAGGCGGTTCCCCGCGGGTGAAGAGAAAGAACTGCAACATGGCCTGGCGTTCAAACATATCCACTCCGGTGATCACTTGGCAGTTGCGAGCCCGGGCGTCTTTGATCAGCAGGGTCGATTCGGGGTTGTAGACCGTGTCAAAGACCAGCATGGAATGCTTGAGGAAGGTTTTACTTACTGGGGACTCATCCACGTTGGGGTGCATGCCGATGGGGGTGCAATTGATGACCAGATCGCATTGCACACGTTGCCTGGCATCCCAGTCGATGGCCTTGCAATCAAAGGCTTGGGCCAGGCGATCGGTCCGCTGGCGGGTGCGGGAGGCAATGGTCACCAGGGCTTCGCGTTTTTTGAGCCCGTAGACAATGGGGCGGGCCACGCCGCCGGCTCCCAGCACCAACACCCGTCTGTTCTTGCACGGGCTGGGCTGGGCTCCAACAGTCCCCAACGCATGTTCCAGGCAGTCCATGGCCGCGTTGTAGTCCGTATTGTAGCCGACCACATTCGTGCCCTCGAGGATGACCGTGTTGACCGCGCCAATACTTTTGACGGCCGGATCGACTTTGGTGAGATGCTTGGCAATGCTTTCCTTATGGGGGATGGTCACGCTCAGACCCCGAATACCCAGTCGGGGTGCGTCTTGCATGAACTGCTCCAGGGCGTCGGCGGGCACACGAAATGGAGCGTACACCGCATCAATCCCCTGGGCCTCGAAGGCCGCGTTGTGCACGTGCGGGCTGAGACTGTGCCCGATCGGATCGGCGATCACCCCGTACACGTCGGTGGTGGGGGCGATTTTTCGGTAGCGATAAATATCGGTCATCTGCTTGAAGCTGAGCTGACCGGGGGCCAAGGCGCGTTCGTGATGGAATGTGGCGTAGGTGAAGGGCGCGCCGAACTTACCGGCCAAAATGCGGGAAGGTGTTCCCATATCGCCCATGCACATGCCGACGGTGGGCACCTCGCTTTGCTGGATGGTTTCCAGCATCCGCAGATTGTCGTGGGGATCGTTGGCCATGGTCGCCAGCTTGATAATATCGGGATCGAGCTGGCACATGCGGGAATGCAGGCCGCGGAGGTCCTCGGGCGTTTTGCGAAAGTTGTGGTAACTGATGATCCGCTGCGTTTTTCCATAGCGCGGAATTTGCCCGGCGATGTCTTCTTCCAGGTCGATATAGTCGACCCCCTCGGCAATGGCTTCGCGGATCAAGAGGATGCGGGCCTCTTCGGTGCCACTCCACTTCCCCCCATCCTCTTTGCGGCGGCAGGTGACGATTACTTTGCAGTCACTGTGGCCTTTCTCCGAGAGCAGGCGGCGAATATTGACGTGGCTGGAAACATAGTCGAGGCGTAGCTCCACCAAATCGGCCCCTTGTTCCGCCAGGTGCCGGTGTTCGGCCATCATGTGTTTATGGCGGCTTCGTCCAATGGCGACACAGATCATAGTAGCAACAGGGGATGCAGGGGCCAGTTGTGGGGTGGCAGTATCTTACACTATTGTGATAGCGCACCCGCCAGGAATCAAATCCGTTTGAACTGCCGATCGAGCTGCTGGCGGGTGAATACCAAGGCGGTGGGGCGACCGTGGGGGCAATGGTGATGGTCTTGGGCCACATGACGCTGTGCGAGCAGCGCCGCGATTTCAGGCTGGGTCAGGCGATCTCCAAATTTTACGGCCGCCTGGCAAGCCATGTCGTGCAACAGATCGTCGAGCAAATCGCGGGCAGCGGGCTGTTTGCCTTGGTCCAGCAGGCGTTCCACCAGCGAACGGAGCACTTCCGCCGGAGCGCTGCCGGTCAGCATGGCCGGGTAGGCCGAGATCAACAGCGTCTCGCCGCCAAAGGGTTCCACCGTCAGGCCCAGTTGCTGGAGCAGCGCGCTGTTTTCTAGCACAGCCGCCGTTTCATTGGCCGCCAGGTCCACCGGTTCGGGAACCAATAGTTTTTGACATTCTACCTCACCCGCGAGGACCTTGGCGCGGAGCTGTTCGTAGAGGATGCGTTCATGGAGGGCGTGCTGGTCAATCACTTCCAGGCCCTCTTCGTTTTCAACTACGAGGTAGCGATTGTGAATTTGCAAAGCCGCGGGGAGGTCTGTTGATTCCGCTGGGGCGGTGGCGGGAGCTGCCTGTTGTTCCGTGCTGGCCGGCGGGGGGGGTGGTGCCGAGGGAGAGCGACTGGGAAATGGCATTGCGTGGGGGCTGGCCGTGCTCGCGGAGGCCGGCCGCAGTTCTTGCTGGGCCCACTGCAACAGGGGGCTGGTGGCGGGGGTGCTGGCCGCGATTTCATCCTCAGAGCTTGTTGTAGCACTGCCAGCGGGCAACGGAACCTGGCCTCGTGCTACCAGATCGGTCGTGAGAAATTTGGAACGGAGCGATCCGAGCAGTTGGCGGTAGAGGGCCCCGCCATCGCGGAAGCGCACTTCCTGTTTGCAGGGGTGAACATTCACATCCACGTCCGCCGCGGGAAGCTCGAGGTGCAAGTAACAGATCGGGTATCTGCCCGTGAGGAGCAACCCGCGGTAGGCCTCGCCCAGCGCATGTTGTAGCGTCCGATCGCGGATATGCCGACCATTCAGAAATAAGTACTGCTGGCGATTATGGCTGCGACTTTGCGAGGGGTTGGCCACGTAGCCGTGCAAGCGAACGTCATCTGCCGAGTTTTCGATGGCGATCAGATTCTCGGCAATTTCAGGCCCGAACAGGACGGCAATTCTGTCGGTAAGTTCCGTGGTGGGAGGCAGATCGCGCACCAAGCGGGTTCCATGTTGGAGTGTGAAGTGCACCTGCGGGTTACCCAGGGCCAGACGGGTGACGGCCTCGGTGATATGCCCAAGTTCGGTTTGAGGTGTCTTGAGAAATTTTTGCCGCACGGGTGTGTTGAAGAAAAGTTGGCGGACTTCGATGGAGGTGCCGGCTGGGCAGCCCACGGGGCGGATCGGCTCCTCCCTCCCGCCAACAATTTCCAGCTCGGCTCCGGCTTCTCGATCATGCGGTCGGCTGCGGAGCACCAGCCGGCTGACCGAGGCGATCGAGGCCAGGGCCTCACCGCGGAATCCAAGCGTGGCCACCCGAAACAGGTCGTCGGCGCTGGTGATCTTGCTGGTGGCATGGCTCGCCACCGCTAGCGGGAGTTGATCCGGAGGGATACCACAGCCATTATCGGTCACCCGCAGCAGTTCCAAGCCGCCCTTCTCAACCATCACATCCACCCGCGTGGCGCCCGCGTCCAGGGAATTTTCCAGCAGCTCTTTGATCACGCTCGCCGGCCGTTCGATGACTTCGCCGGCGGCAATCTTATTGATCACGCTGGTAGGGAGCTGTTGGATCGTAGGCATTACGGAGATGTGAGATGTGAGATGTGAGATGTGAGATGTGAGATGTGTGATGTGAGATGTGAGATGTGAGATGTGAGATGTGAGATGTGAGATGTGAGATGTGAGATGTGAGATGTGAGATGTGAGA
>CAMYJY010000035.1:5430-16742 GCA_947258835.1 uncultured Pirellulales bacterium | reverse complement strand
CGGCGAGGATCTGGAAACGGATTGTTGCGAATTGGAAAGCCAACTAAACAGCTCGCGGAATTTCATCCCTTGCAGCCACAGCGGAGTCCGCACGCAGATCTCCCGCAAAATATCCATGTTCGCGCCTTCCACGCCGACCGCGAAAAAACTAAAGGCCTTTTCCTGCTCGCCCCGGTGGACCCGCGAGATGATCGGTTTCCAGTGATCGTTGGGCTCTCCATCTGTAATCATGAAAGCCCACGGACGATAATAGGCCACCCCGTGTTCGCGGTAGCTGGCCTTCCGCTCCTCAATCATGTCCAGCGCCTCCCCAATCGCCTCGCCCATCGGCGTGCCGCCAATGGCCTGCAACTTGGGGGGCTGAAAATCATGGGCCGTTACAAAATCGACCAAGCGCGTTACGCGACCACCAAAAGTTATTAGGGCCACCTCCACCCGTTTGGCCGCCAACGGATCGGCGAGCAAGTCCTGCCGATACAGCTCCAGTCCTTTATTCAGCTCCGCGAGCCGCGGTCCGTTCATCGATGTGGATGTGTCGACGATGAGCACGCAGGGGACCCGCGGCTCCGGGTTCTCGGCAAACTCAACGGCGCTGAAGGCACTTTGCGATGGGGTCCGATTCATGGCAGGCTCCGTTTTCTTAAGATCCACCCGTTAGCCGGGCACGGGCGGCCAAGGCCCGCTGGGTAGCCGCCGCGGCTGTCTCGGCCAGCACCGTGAGATGCCCCATTTTTCTGCCCGGCCGCGGCGTGGTTTTGCCGTACAAGTGCAGTCGCACCCGGGGATCGGCCAGCACCGCTTCCCAAGCCGGCTCCCCCGACTGCCACAGGTCGCCCAAGAGATTGACCATGGCGGCCGGTTGGATGATCTCGCCCGTTCCCAAGGGGAGGTTGCAGATGGCCCGTACCTGCTGCTCGAATTGAGAGGTCTGACAGGCTTCCAGCGTGAGATGACCCGAGTTGTGGGGGCGCGGGGCGATTTCATTGACCAGCAACTCGCCTGCAGTCGTCAGAAAAAACTCGATGCAGCAAAGACCCTCCAAGTCAAACGCAGTGGCCAGCCGGCAAGCGATCTCTTCCGCGGCGGCCGCATGGGGTGCCAGCGCCGGATGCGGAATCGCGGAGACGTCCAAGATGTGGTGGACGTGATCGTTGGCCAGCGGACCGTGCACGGCCAGGGCACCGGCCGGTGAACGGGCCACCAGCACCGAAAACTCCCGTTGGTAGTCGACCCAACCCTCCCAAATCGCAGGGGCCTGCCCCAGTGCTTGCCAGGCCGCAGTTGCTTCCTCCAGGGAGTTGATGTGGGCCTGCCCTTTCCCATCATAGCCCGACTCGGCCGTTTTGAGCACGCTGGGAAAGCCAATGCTGTCGGCCGCCTCCGCGAGCGCCGCACCCGTGCTGATTTCGACAAACGGTGTGCAGGACACGCCCGCTGCGACTAAAAAACGTTTTTCTCGCACGCGGTTCTGCACCACGTGCTGCACGCGCCCGGCGGGACGCACCGGCACAAATTGCGCCAGCGTTTCCACGGCCGTCGTCGGTACGTTTTCAAATTCCAAGGTCACCACATCAATCGACGCGGCAAACTTTTGGAGCGCGGCGATGTCGTCGTAGGCGGCGACCGTTGCGGCCGCGGCCACCTGCCCGGTGGGGCTGTCCGCGTCCGGCGAATAGACGTGCACCCGATATCCCAAGCGGGCTGCCGCCTGGGCAAACATCCGTCCCAGCTGACCGCTGCCCAAAATACCCAGGGTCGCCCCGGGAAGAATCACGTCGGAGCAGGAACTTGGTGCAGCAGGCATGAGATCAAGAGCTTCGCGAAGCAGTCAGGAGATGGGGATTATGTCAGCGTGTCCTGGCGCACGTGGGCGGACTGTTGCTCGGCAAAAGCCTGCAACTGTTGGCGGAGCTCGGGGCGGCTGCCGGCCAAGATGCGAATGGCCAACAGACCTGCGTTTTTGGCCCCGGATGCGCCAATCGCCAGCGTGCCCACGGGAACACCGCCCGGCATCTGCACGATCGACAGCAGCGAATCCAAACCCTGCAGCGCGCGACTCTGCACCGGGACCCCCAGCACGGGCAGCACCGTCATCGAGGCCACCATGCCGGGCAGGTGGGCCGCACCCCCGGCACCGGCAATAATTACTTCCAAACCTCGGTCCACAGCCGACTCGGCGTACTCGCTCATCCAGTGGGGGGTGCGATGGGCGGAGACGACATCGCACGCATGCGGCACCGCGAACTGCTCGAGCACCTCCGCCGCCGCCCGCATCGTCTCCCAGTCGCTCTTGCTTCCCATAATGACACCGACTAGCGGCGCCGATTCGTTGGCCATCGTTGCTCCCCGCTGCTGTACCCGCTCCTGAAAAATATATGCCCGCTATCACACCGTCGTTAAACTCATCCCGACAGGGCTATCTTCTCATTTGGTGACTCCCATTGTCAACGTGCACCGCTCGTTCGCAAACCGCAGCGGGGCCTACGGCGTCACGTCGTTGACACCCTCATCCCAACAGATACGATAAACGCAGGCCTTTCTGGGGTGCCATGCTCGGGTGCCACGGCTGGCTTGTCCAGCCGTGGATACTGGGTACCCGCTGCACACTGCTGGACGAGCCAGCAGTGGCACCCCAGGGTTCGCCGTGGCAAAACACTGCCAGGCATTTTCACGATATTTCACACCTGCCCGTCTGGAGTCGGCAGGTGTTTCGTTCCACGCACACCGGTTCTAATCATGCAGCAGCGCTATCGAATTAACCACCAGCTGGTCATTGGGCTCTTCGTCGGTGCCGTGGTGCTGGGGATTGTCGCCTACTTTCTGCGTTCTTGGCAGGTGAGTCGCCTGGCTGGGGCGCGGCGCGACCGCGCGCAGCAAGAGCTGGCCGAGGGAAACTACCTGGAGGCCTTCGAGCAACAAAGCGACTACGTGCTGCTCCGTCGCGATGAAGAAGATGAAGCTGCGGCGCGGATTGCGTTGGCAAATATCGGCCTCGAAGTCCTGGACCTTCCGGAGGCCGATCGTGAGCAGCGAGGACGGGCTTGGGGGGCCCTGGAAGATGCCGTGCGCCGCACCGGGGACCCCCAGCTGCGACTGGAACTGGCCAAATTGATTCTCACGCTTTTTCCCGCGGAACGCGCTGCGGATGCCCTTGAGCATGTGGAGGAGTTGTTGCGAGAGAATCCTGGCGATCCGGAACTGAATCTGTTGCAGGTACGGGCCTTGTACCGTGCGAAAGACAATCGCCGCGGCAACGAATTGGCGGCCAAACTTATCGGGTTCAACCGCAAAAGCAAAAAGTTTCGGGAAGATGGCGCATTGGTTCCGGACGAGCCAGAGATCTATTACATGCTTGCTCGGTCTTATTTCCGCAGCTCCAAATACAGGGAGCTCAGCCGGATTATCATCGACCGAATGGTCGCCATGAATCCGGAGTCCGCGGTGGCCCATTTGAGGTTGTCCTTGTTCGAGGAAATGCTGGGCAATCAGGAGGAAGCCGCCGAGGCGCTGCAGCAAGCCGCTGCCCTGGATCCCCAGGATGCGGCCATTCTTTACCGCCAGGC
The DNA here is from genome assembly GCA_947258835.1 of uncultured Pirellulales bacterium. GTDB lineage: Bacteria > Planctomycetota > Planctomycetia > Pirellulales > Lacipirellulaceae > Bythopirellula. Next base: position 13,179 of record CAMYJY010000035.1, on the reverse strand, counting down.
ATCATTTGCCATGCAGAACGAGAACCCGGATCAGGCCTACGAGGTGTTGGTCCGAGCCCGGCAAGAACATCCAGAGGACATGCGGTTTTACACGCTGCTGGCGCAAACAGAGTTTTTGCGGAAGAATTATGACGCCGCCGTGAAGCTGGTGGACGAGGCGGTGCTTAAATTCGGCAAGCAGCAGGCTCTGATGCTGATGCTGCTCAAGATTGATGTGTACTTTGTCAACAAAGACTATGCCAGCATCTCCAAGGCGTTGAAGGAACTGACCAATCTCAATGTGCCGGGCCTGATGCCCATGATTGACTACGTGAAGGCCCGCGTGAAATTTACCAAAGGTCAATGGTTGGAGGCCGCCCGGGATTTCAAACGGGTGCGGCCATTATTGATCAACAATCGCGCGCTGCAGGCGCGAGCGGGAAATCTGCTGGCACGGTGTTATGAACAATTGGGCATGTTTGACTTGGCCAAGCAAGCTTACATGTTGGTGCTCAATGATCAGCCCCAGGATGCCGCGGCCAACCAGGGGTTGGCTCGGGTGAATCAACGGATCAATCCACAAGCTGCGGAAACAGACACCGGTATCAGTGGTTTGGTGCGATCCGTGCTGGCCTTGCCCGAGGCCGAGCAAGATTGGGAAAAGGTTGAGCAGGTCATTGAAGAAGCAGCGGAAAAGTTTGGATGGACGGAGGTGCAGCAGCTCGTGACACGGGCGCAAGTCTTGATCCAGCGCAAAATGTATCCGGAGGCGGAGCAGTTGCTGCAAACGGCCGCCCAGCTGGACCCGCAAAATGCGTCGATCAGGCATACCCTGGTGGGCCTGGCGGCGGTCGACCCCGCACGAGGTCCCGCCCGGGCCTTGGAAATGCTGGACGCGATTGTGGCCGCGGAGGGATCCACGCTCCGTTCCCGAGCCCGACGGGCGACCCTGCTCTTGGCTTTGAATCTCGAAACGGAGGATCTGACCAAACAAATTTTGGACCTGGCCGAGGGTATTGAGGAATGGCCCGTCAGGGAACAAACCCAATTGCTCAGCACGTTGGCCACGCAACTGCAACAGTTAGGCCAACTGCAGAAATCCCAAGCGTTGTGGAATCGGGTGATTGCCATGAGCCCCGAAGAGCTCCCCCCGCGGATTCAGCTCTTTGAGAACGCCTACCAGCAGCAAGACGACCAGGCGATGCAAGAGGCCCAACAAGCCGTGCTGGCCCTGGTGAAAGACAAGCAAGATCCCAACTACGTTTTGACAGAAGCCAAGCGGATGTTGCTGGCGTATGTGCAGCGGGAAATATCGCGGGAACAGCTGGCTGCTGTCCGCGATCAACTCGACCAAGCGCTGTTGCAGCGGCCTGAATGGCATGCCTTGCACATCGCTTATGGTCAATTGCTGATGGCCTTGAATGTGGATCTTGAGTTGGCCTTGCAGCATTTCAACGACGCCCTCAAGTACGGTCCCCCCAGTCCCAATGCCTTGGTGCTGCATGTCAGGTTGCTCGATCAGTTTGGGCAATACGCCACGGCCCAAGAAACCATGCAGATGCTCCCCGCGGCGGTCAGACGCCGCACGCTCGGCAAAGTGGAGGCGAATGTGTTATGGAATGTGGGAGAGCAGGAAGAGGCTTTCCTGGCGGCCCAACGCGTGGCCGAGGAGCAAAACAACGATCCGGCCACGCAAGTTTGGTTTGCCAACTTCGCCCAGCGCGCTCAGCGGCTGGACGAGGCCGCCGCCGCCCTGCAGCGGGCGCTGGAGCTCGATCCGTCCCAGCTCTCCAGCTGGACCCAACTGGCCGATGTCCAGCTGCGGGCGAAGGATGGCGAAGCGTTGCAGTTGACGTTACGGAACGCCCAGCTGGCCCTGGATGCCGAGTTCATCCCGCTGCTGATGGCCAAAAGCTATCAATACCGAGGTTTGTTCTTTCACGCCGAAGATATCTATTTGGCTGTGCTCCGGGAAAAACAGCTGGACCCCTCCCTGAATCACCAGTTGGCCGAGTTTTACCTGATCTGGGGTCGCCAGGATGACACGAAGCAGTCCAGCGCGTTTCAGTGCATCAACCGTATTCTCCGCACGGCCTATGACGGTACGGTGCCCTGGGATAATCCGCATGTTGTCTGGGCGGCTGACCAGGCGGCCCGCAGGTTGGCAGGCACTCGAGAGTACCAGCAGTTTGTCAAAGCCCGGCGGCTACTGGAGCGTGTCTGCAGTGAAAATGAGTCCCCGGTAGCACAACAACGATTGTTGGCGGAGATTCTCAGCACCCAGAGAGACCCCGCATCCCAATTGCAGGCCGTTCGTATTTTCGAAGACCTCCATCAGCGCGGTCAGCTCCAAAAGCAAAATCTGCTTTCCCTGGCGGAGCTCCTGAGTCGCACCGGCAACTGGGAGCAAGCAGAGTCCTTATTGACCACGGCCCTGCCGACATTCCGGGACGACCCGGATATCTGGTCCGCTTATGTGAACCTGCTGCTGGACCACGGGGAATTGGGCAAGGCCGCTGCCGGACTGAATCGTCTGCAGGATTTGGCTCCGCAGAGCCCTGTCTATACGCAGCTGCTGCTGCGGCTGACCTTTGAGAAGGGAGATCAGCAGCAGTTGCGCCGGATGCTCAAGTCTCTGGCCCCGCAAACGGCGGGTGCGGTCGATGCCAGTCAGCTGAAAAATGTCCTGCAGGTGGCCCAGCTGGCGGTACGCTACCAGGTGTATGACCTGGCGGAAGAACTGTTTCGTTTTTACGCCAGCCGGAATCCGGAGGGTGTTTTTGAGCTGTTGCGGTTTTTAGCCCTGCACGGTGATGTTGAGGAAGCGGTGGAGATGATGCGGGAGCAGTTTCAGGCCAACCAAAACAGAGGCAGTCTGATCCAACTCGCGGTATCCATGATGCGCGCGAGGCGTCCCGAAATTGGCAACAACTTCGATGCGCCCATCGACCAAATGGTGGACGAGGCATTACGTAACGACCCCGATTCGACGTACTTGAAAACGCTGCAGGCCGAACTGCTGGACGCGCAGCAGAAGTATGACGAGAGTATTGCCGCCTATGACAAAATTTTAGAGCGTGATGATTTAATACCTGGCATTCGCGCGGCGGTGATGAACAACCTGGGTTTTTTGCTGGCGCTCCGCGGTGAACGCTTGGATGACGCCAGTCAGCTCATTGAGGCAGCGATGGAAATCTATGGCCCCGTGGATGCCATGCTGGATACCCGGGCCGTCTTGCATATGGCCCGCCAGCGGTACGATCAGGCCGTGGAAGATTTGTTGCTGGCCACTTCCGTTAGTAGCGATCCGGTGCAGTACTATCATTTAGCCCAAGCCCAGCTCTTAGCGGGAAATCCCGCAGCTGCCGCGGACGCTTGGAAACAAGCCCAAAAACTTAAATTTGACGAGAAGCTGCTGGGGCGCTTGGAGCAGGAGGGCTACCAGCAGATCCAAGAGCAGCTGGAGGCATTGTGAAGTGCAGTTTCCAGTAATCTCAGGAAGTACGGATTGCTTGTCTAGGGACATGGCGTAAGTTATGATGCCCAGTAATACGTAAGTCCACTTATCAGCAAGCAAGGTGAGGTCCTATGAATCGCGGGTGTGTTGTGGTGTGCGATTTTTTCTCCGGATCCCGGCGGACGTGTTTGTTTCTGCACGCGGCGCTGACCGTGTTCTTGTGCTGCGGAAACACGGTTGTCGCGGGGGATTCCGCGGCAGTGCGAGACACGTATGGCCGCGGAGTGCATGCGTTTTTCGCTGGGCGGTTGCAGCAGTCGGAGCAGCTTTTTTCCCAAGTGGTGGCCGCCGGTTCCCAAGACCCTCGGGTGTATTACTTTCGGGCGATGGCCCGGTTGCGATTGGGGCAACGCGTGGAGGCGGAACAGGACATGCGGCTGGGGGCGTCCCTGGAAGCGGAAAATCCGGGAAGCCAATACGTGGTCGGACGGTCACTCGAACGTGTGCAAGGCACGGGGCGGAGGGTCCTAGAGAACTTTCGTCGGCAGGCCCGCTTGGAACGCGCGCAGTCGATTCGCCTCCAATCTCGCCAGCGTTATGAGCGGCTGGAACAACGTGGTCCCGCGGTGTTGCATCAAGACCAGCCCGTACCGCTGGAGTCCTTATTGGAACAACCGGGAAGCCCGGCGGCCAAAGCCCAGCCTGCCCCCGTCCTGTCTCCGCCAGCGAACAGGGAGTTGCCACCCGCGCGGACAACGCGGCCTGCGCGGATTGCGGAGCCAGCTAACAGCCCAGACGACCTGTCGGGGACGCCTCAGGCGGCTGACGAGGATTCCGTGGGCGAGCCCGAGGTGCCGCCGGAAAGCACTGCCGAGACCGAGCCAGCAGCACCGCCGTCTGAGGACGCTGAAACTTCTGCCGCCGAAGATGAGATTTCAGAAGATTTTGACGACGAAGATCCGTTCGCGGATTTTTAACTCCTGTACTACTAACGATAAAAATCTTTGAATTCCCGCCTCCGCGGGAATGACGGCCACACCAGTGGAGCGACCAACGGGAGCGGGCAAGCGCTTTCCGAGCGGCAGCTCGCTTTGGTTGGCGGCCCCCCCGGTCGAGCCGGGGGCAGGCTCTGCCGCCCTGTGAGTTTTTAACTTTTTAACTTCCGCAATCGCCAGTCCTAGCCAACCGCGGTCCGTGCTGCGATGAACCCAATGACGTACCGGAATCCTCTGCTTGGCCGGTGGAATACATGCTGGCTGCTGCTGTTTCTTTCCCTCGCTCTGGTAGGTTGTGGGCAGGATCAGTCCAGGCCTCGTCAGCTGGCAGCGAGTCCCGAGGCCGACTTGGACTGGGCGATGCAGCGTTTGCAGCGGGCACTGGATTTGTCCAAGCCGTCCGGGGAGACCGGCTTACTTTCCAAACGCGCGATGCGTTACCGATATCAGGGCCCCACGGCCACGCAGCCGGACCCTACGGCGGTGGTGACCATCGACACGATTACCGTCTTTAGGCATGATAAATTTTCGCCCCCAGACACTTCCGCGGCCGCCGCGGAGCAGCCGAGTCCCCTCACGCTTGCAGAAGAGCTAGCGGACCCGGCCAGTCTGGAGCAGCAAGCATATTTGCAGCGGCAGCAGGAATTACAAGGCGGCCGGCCCACGCGATCAGCCGTGGTAGATACACCCGTGCCGGTGCGTCGTAAGGAAGAATCCAAAAAATTTCACTTGGTATTTCAAGACGGTGCCTGGAAATTAACCGACGTACCGGAAGTATCCTATGAACGCCTGTGGTTTGAATATGCACTCAAGTAATGTGAGATGTGAGATGTTTAGTAATGTGAGATGTGAGATGTGAGATATTTGATGTGAAGTACCTCCGCTTGAGTTTGTGGTGCGTTCAAAACAGGTGGGGCTGCGACCCAGCCTGGAAGGACCCAGCCTGGAAGGACCCAGCCTGGAAGGAAGAGGCGCTAGCGAGCCCCATTTTCTACCGCGGAGGTTAAATGGCCTGCTCGAAAGGCCTGGGCCATCGCCTTGGGCACTTCCGCCTGAGCCAGCAAGACCTGGGCTCGGTTGGCGGCGACGTGGGCCTTCATTTCCTGCTCCCGGGCAATCGCATTGGCACGTCGCTGTTCGGCCAGGGCCTGTGCTTTGCGGGTGTCGGCCTCGGCTTGGTCGGCCTGCAGACGCGCGCCGATGTTTTCGCCGATGTCGATATCGGCGATGTCAATCGAAACGATCTCAAAAGCGGTGTGGGCGTCCAGTCCTCGTTCCAACACGGCCTTGGAAATTCGGTCTGGATTTTCCATGACTGCCAGGTGATCGGCAGCCGAACCAATGGAGGTGATGATGCCCTCGCCCACCCGCGCGATGATGGTTTCCTCGGTGGCACCGCCAATCAACTGACTGAGGTTGGTCCGCACGGTGACCCGTGCCCGAATTCGCAACTCCACGCCATTTTTGGCCACCGCGCTGAGCGTGGTTTTGGAAGATTTTTCCGGATCAGGACAGTCAATCACTTTGGGGTACACACTGGTCCGTACCGCATCCAGCACGTCCCGGCCAGCCAGGTCAATGGCAGCGGCACGATCGAAATCCAAGTCGATATCGGCCCGCTGCGCGGCCACGATGGCATGGATGACCCGCGGTACGTCGCCTCCGGCCAAGAAGTGCGCCTCCAGGCGTTTGGTGGTGATCCCCGTCTGGGGGTCGGTACCGACACCGGCTTGCATGGCCATGATTTTGCCGTTCACGATGGTGCGGGCATTGACTTGCCGTAGGCCCATGCCGATGAGGCTGAGCATGCTCACGCGGGCATTGGACATGTAGGCTTGTAGCCACAGCTTAAAGTACACGCCCACGGCAATCAGCAGTCCGGCCATAAGGACGAGCAGGACCAAACCTCCCGCCAGCAGGAATAACTCCTGATCCTCCAAGGCCAGCAAGGCGGGGAATGGGATGTGGGTGACCAGTTGGGATTGTGCGAGGGCCATGAACGTACCTCTGGGGTGTGTGATGCGCGTCAAGAATGTTTTCGCTACTTGCGTGCAGTGTAAGCGATGAGCCGGGGCGGGCCAATGCCTGCCGAGCGGTACTTGAGGTCTCCCAGCTAACTGGCGGACTCGATCCAGCCCCCTCCCAGGGTCCGCTCGGCCGTGTAGCAGACGACGGCTTGGCCGGGGGCCACACCGAGCTGGGGTTGCTCAAAGTGCACTTGGAAGCGATTGTCCGCCTGGAGAGAAATCTGAGCGGGCACGGGCACCGCCTGGTAACGTATTTGCACGCTGCATGTTTCCGGCACCGCCGTGGGCTCTACCAGCCAATTGGCCCCGGTTGCCGTCAACTTCCAAGTTGCCAGGTCCGCCCGCTCTCCGAGCACCACGCGGCGGGTGTCCGGCTCGATCCGGACCACGAACTTGGGCTCGCCGCAAGCGACTCCCAGGCCCTTCCGCTGGCCTACGGTGAATCCTTCGATCCCCCGATGCTGGCCGACCACGGTGCCGTCGGTGAGGACCAATTCCCCCGCGGTGTCGACGGGCTGTCGTTGCTGGCGGACAAATTCGTCATAGCGGCCCTGGGTGACAAAACAGATCTCTTGACTGTCCTTTTTGTCGGCCACGTTCAGGCCCAAACCAGCAGCCAGCTGTCGGATCGCCGGCTTGTGGTGGGCCCCGACGGGCAGCAGCATCCGCGACAAGTAGCCCCGCTTGATGCCGAAGAGCACATACGATTGATCTTTGCGGGGGTCACAACCTCGCAGCAAGGCCACTTCACCAGCGGTTGTGGTTTGCAAGCGGGCATAATGCCCCGTGGCGACGTATGGGGCGCCCACACTGTCGGCATAGTCAAAGAGCTTGCCAAACTTGATCCAGTTATTGCACTGCACGCACGGATTGGGAGTCCGCCCGGCGGTGTATTCCGACACGAAGTAGTCGATAATCCGACTAAATTCCTGGTCTAAATTGAGCGCGTAAAACGGTATCGAGAGTCGATCCGCTACCCGGCGGGCGTCGGCGGCGTCGGCGGCCGTGCAGCACCCCTGTTGGTGGTCTAGCCGACCGGGTGCGTCCGTGATGGGGAGCAGGTCGCTATGCGTTGTGGTGACGTCCGTAGCGCAGGCCACGGGGGACTGCTGGCCATGGCGCATGAAGACGCCAATCACGTCGTGGCCTTGTTCTAGCAGGAGATGGGCCGCGACACTTGAATCGACTCCACCCGACATTGCGAGGACGACACGTGCCATGATTTAGGTGAGGGGCTAGGGGGGAGGGGCTAGGGACTAGGGATTAGGGGTGAGGGGCTAGGGATTAGGGG
>CAMYJY010000035.1:0-5397 GCA_947258835.1 uncultured Pirellulales bacterium | reverse complement strand
CTTATGAGACGAAATTCGTCGTATTTGATTCAAATTTTGGAGCGACCAACGGGAGCGGGCCAAAGACTTCTGAGCGGTAGCTCACATTGGTTCGAGGCCATGCCTCGTTAGATTCATAATGTGGTCTTCAGCGGTACTTTGCAAGCTGGCGTGTGGGCGCCACGGAGGCTGGCTCGTTTTTTTTCGGAGCACTGGGCCGTATGGCTTAATCATCCTGCACAACCGCGCAAAAATGTGCCTGCCCCCTTCAAACTCTCTGCCCCCTTCAAACTCTCTGGCCCCTTCGAACTCTCCTCCTACCGTCGTTCCCAGCACTCCCCTACGTCATTCTCAGCACTCCTCTACGTCATTCCCGCGTAGGCGGGAATCCAGTAGTCGGCGCGATTCGTCTAGATTCCCGCCTGCGCGGGAATGACGTGGGGTGACGACGGGAACGACGTGAACCTGAGCAAGCTAGATTCCCGCCAGTCGTTCTTTTCGGCTTGCGGTCCCCGCTGAAATTGGTGAGATTGTCTAGGGTCGGTTGGCGGTTTCGCCAGCCACAGCCTCACTCACAAAGCATGTTTCTTTATCTTTTGGAGTCCCATCATGGCACTGGACAAGGAATGGTCGGATCGCGGGCGGGCGATCCACGCCACCATCATTCAGCTGCGGGACTCTCTTTGACTGTGCTGCCAAGCAGCAGCAGATCGCCGCGATCGATGCGGACATGGCCCAGGCTGATTTCTGGAACGACCAGGAGGCGGCACAGTCCAAAGTCTCGGACCGCAAGTCCCTGCTGGCGGTGGTCAAACCGCTGGACGATGCCCTGGCCGCCAGTGAAGACTTGACCACGATGATTGAAATGGCCGCGGAAGATGCCTCCTTTGCCGACGAGGTCCCGGTCGAAGTCGAGCAGCTGGAGGCCGTCCTGGAACAGCTGAAACTGCAGGCCTTGCTCAGCGGCACGCATGATGCGGCCGGTGCGATTCTCACCATCCACGCCCGGGACGGAGGTACCGACGCCAATGACTGGGCCGAAATGCTGCTCCGCATGTATCTGCAGTGGGCGCAGAAAAACGACTATGCCGTCTCCCTCATTGATCGCCAAGACAATGAGGAGGCCGGGATCAACCATGCGGCTGTTGTGATACGTGGACCCATGGCTTACGGGTACCTGCGGGGTGAAACGGGCATGCATCGTTTGGTTCGGATCAGCCCCTTCAACTCGGAAGGCAAACGCCAAACCAGTTTTGCCGCGGTGGACGTGGCGCCGGAAATTTCGGATGCGGTGGAAATTGAAATTAACGAAGCGGATGTGCGGGTGGATACCTACCGTGCCAGTGGCGCGGGGGGACAGCATGTCAACAAGACCGACAGCGCCATCCGCCTGACCCATGTGCCGACGGGCATCGTGGTGCAATGTCAGAACGAACGCAGCCAGCACAAAAATCGTGCCACCGCCTGGAAAATGCTCCGTGCCCGCCTGGCCCGGCAAGCCGAGGAACAACGTGAGGCCGAGGAGATGTCCCGTTATCAGCAACAGGCCCGGACCGGTTTTGGTTCGCAAATCCGGAATTATTTTTTGCACCCGGACCAGCGCGTGAAAGACGCGCGGACCAAATATCAGAGGGGCAATTTTCAAGCGGTCCTGGATGGTGACATCCAAGGTTTTTTGGAGGCCACGCTCCGCTGGCGAGCCGGACAACCGGTGGAGGAAACGGTCTTGTGACCCTGCCGTCCCCCGCGGACCCAACTGGCCCCGAGGTGCTCGCCGCCCTGGACGCTCAGGGCCGGGGTGTCCGCGTGGAGTTTAAAAAACAGGGCGATCGGTTGGGCCACACCCTGTGTGCCGTGACCGACCAGGGGGTGGTGTCGCTGTGCACCTCCGTGGAGGATACCGCGGTGGCCTGTTTTCCGGCGAGTCCACCCTGGACGGAACTCTATCGCCAACAGCAGACACTCTTGCTGACCGGTGCTACGTCGCAAGGGCATTGGTCCTTGACGGTTCGCGCCGCAGTGGAAATTGTGTCCCAGCCGGCGGCCGTCGCTGGGCTCCAGCCGGGCAGCCACGGGCTGATTTTCGACGTGGCCTGTCGCTTGAAAGCGGAGCCGACAACCTTGGGCAGCGGTTATCGGTGTACCGAGACCGTGCCTGGGCAACCTCAGGGGGACGACGGCTTCCTGTGGACCAACCAGGGCGGGGGCCAGATCCTGGCCTTGCCGCTGCCGGCCGACTCCCACACGCGTGGAGGGACCGCCTTGATGGCGGAGACGGGGCGACTGCGTTTTGAACCCAGCGGTCAGGTGCCCGGGCAGTACCCGGCCACCGTCCAGTGGCGTTATGCCCTCTGCTGCAGTTTCTGAGAGAACGGCCAGAGGCCGTTCTCTCAGAAGTAAATTGATCTAAAATATGTGTGATTTCTCCTATCGTCATTCCCGCGGAGGCGGGAATCTAGACGACCTCCTACGTCATTCCCGCGGAGGCGGGAATCTAGACGACCTGCGCCTGCTACTGGATTCCCGCCTCCGCGGGAATGACGTGGCATCGGGAATGACGTGGCATCGGGAATGACGTGGAATAATATCATGCCTGTTGTAAACCGCGAGGCGCGCTCCTGCCGGGGGCAGGTCCCCCGTTCGAGCCGGGGGCAGGTGCTGCGGCCCATTGCCTGAGACGCTGGTTTGGGAGACAATTGGAGAATGGCAAGTTTCTGCCCTGGCATGGCCTCCTTCTCATAGCTGGTCGCTGGCGATGGTTTTCCCTCAGATCGAAAAGATCAAACAAGAATACACGGACAAGTACGTGGTGGTGGATGGGCAGCGACCGGAGCTGGCACGTTTTCAGGATCTCGTGGGGCAGGTGAAGACGGTCAATATGAACGGCCGGGCCCTGGTGGAGTTTTTGGACTACCACCTAAATATTGGTTGGTACGACATCGACTTGGATTATCTGAAAGTCGTCGATAAACCGGCCCCACGGCCCACGGCCGCCCCGCAGACCGCAGCGAAAAAACCCAAGCAACCGGCGGCACCCGTGGCGAAAAAACTTTCTCCGCTGGAAATGGCCCGCCAGGCCGATGGTGGCCAGCAAACGTAGCCGCTCGCCTAGCGCACATCGAGCATTCGTTCGAGGGCCACTAAAGACCACCTGGCGGTCTCGGCGTCGACTTCGATCGTATTGACCGGCGTGCCCGCGGCCAGGTTTTCCAAGGTCCAGCAGAGATGGGCCAGGTCGATGCGGTACATCGTGGCGCACATGCAAACCACGGGCGACAAGAAGTGGATTTCCTGCTCGGGGTGTTCTTGTTGCAGTCGATTGACCAAATGCAATTCGGTGCCAATGGCCCATTGGGTTCCCGGGGCAGCTGCCGCCACGGTGTTGATGATTTTGCCGGTGGAACCGGATTCGTCGGCCAACTCAAAAACCTCGCGGGGGCACTCGGGATGCACGAGAATTTTGATGCCCGGGTGCTGTTCACGAAACTGCGCCACATGTTCCGGGCGAAACATCTGGTGCACGCTGCAATGGCCCTGCCACAAAATGACCTTGCTGTCCCGCAGCGACTGCTCCGAATTGCCACCCAGCTCCGCGGCGAAGGGATCCCACACGGGCATCTGGCTAGCCGAGATGCCCATCCCGAGGGCCGTATTGCGTCCCAGATGTTGATCCGGGAAGAACATCACCCGCTGGGTTTTGGCGAAGGCCCATGCCAGCGCTGCCTGGGCATTGGAGGAGGTGCAGACGATGCCTCCGTGTTGCCCGACAAAGGCCTTCAGGCTGGCGGCGGAGTTGATGTAGGTCACGGGCGTGATATCCGCCACATCGACCACTTCGGCCAGCTGATCCCAGGCATCCTCGATTTGCTCGATCGCCGCCATGTCGGCCATGGAGCAACCGGCTGCCAGATCGGGCAGATAGACCTGGATTCGCTCACCATCCCGCTGGGCCAATTTGGCGGGGCAGTTGGCCAAAATATCAGCCGTTTCCGCCATGAAATGCACGCCGCAAAAGGCCAGATGGCGACAAGCGGTGCTGGCGGCCGCCGTCTGGCTGAGCTGGTAGCTGTCGCCCCGCAGGTCGGCCAACTCGATCACTTCGTCCTGTTGGTAATGGTGCCCCAGGATCAACAGTTGCTGGCCCAGCTGGTCGCGGACGGCTTGGATGCGGGCCACCAGCACGTCGTTGGCCAGGGACTTATAGGGTTGCAGCTCGTAGGCGGCGGCACGCATGGATCATCTTCGCTGGAGGGAGGGAATATCCGCTTTATAATAGGCCCGCGGTCGCTGCAACGCTAGCAGTGGTGGGGAGGTTCGCGAACTGGGCAAAGTTTGCCGGTCAAGTGGGCCGATAACATGTACGCTGCCCAGGCCCACCAGGCCAGGGGTTTACCCATCCCACACGCGAGCTTTCTGCTGCCATGAGCGAACCACAAGCTAGCGCGACAGGCGAGGATCACGAACCGGCCCGGCCCGCGGCGGTCGATGTGTCCGATTTGCCCGATTATTCCCGGAGCCTACTGAAAATTAGCCTGCCGGTGCAGGTGTTGTTGGCAGCCAAAAAACAGAAACTACAAGACGTTACCGAACTGGCCCAGGGCACCATTATTAAGTTCGACAAAGCTTGCCATGAGATGTTGCAGCTCTACGTAGGCAATCAAGCGGTGGCCGCGGGCGAAGCCGTGAAAATTGGTGACAAGTTTGGTTTTCGAGTCAGCACCATGCTGATGCCCGATGAGAACTTCGCCGTCTTGCGGAAGAAATAAACGCAGCAAAAAAAGTTACGATGCAGCCAAGTGCAGCAGCCTGCTCTTACGACCTGACTACCGCAGATGGCTGAAGTAGAAGTAAAAAAAAAGAACCTGCCCCAAGCCCGTAAGCCCGAGACAGGTCCTCAGAGGGGGACGCTCTCCTATTCTCTTAGCGAACGAAGCTCGCACTCACGACCTTGCGAGGTTGCGCGATCCGAGCAGCCGGATCCGCCACAGGTGCAGGCGGAATCGGTGCGGCTTCGGTCGGTCCGCTGTCCCTGGCGGCACCGCCCATGGTGTCGCAACCGCAGCAGCAGTCGTCACCACAGCAGTCGTCGCCGCAGCAGCCGTCGTCGCAACCACAGCTGGGCTCGCAGCAAGACTTCTTGCGCTCCAACAGTCGGCTTAACAGCGGGTGCTTCTTGCAGCAGCAGTTCGAGGCACTGCCACAGCTGGGCTCGCAGCAGCCATCGTCGCAGCAACCATCGTCGCAGCAACCATCGTCGGCACAGCCACAGCTGGCTTCGCAGCAGCCATCATCACAGCAGCCATCGTCGCAGCCACAGCTGGGTTCGCAGCAAGAGTGCTTCCGCTGGAACAGCCGGCTCAAGAGCGGGTGCTTTTTGCAGCAGCATTTTGAGGCAGAGCCACAGCTAGGCTCGCAGCA
>CAMYJY010000034.1 GCA_947258835.1 uncultured Pirellulales bacterium | reverse complement strand
TGACGGTAAGTGGCGCTGGGAATGACGGTAAGTGGCGCTGGGAATGACGGTAAGTGGCGCTGGGAATGACGCAGGAAATCCTTTTCTGCTGGGAGAAATCGTTACCAGCGTTGGGTGGTAGTTGGGGGGTAGACGGCTCGTTGTGCTGCCCCTACAAGAATATTCTTCTTTTCTTCACACAATCTTCATCAAACGGTGTTATGATTTGCCAGTAACGGCGAAGAAATTACCGTATCCACCTTCAAATTAAGGAACTTAGGCGTGACCATGGTGCAAGGCGAAACGAGGCGTGCTAGTAAAATTTGGTTAGTCTTGGCAATCTGGGGCATCAGCTGTGTGGGGCTCGTCGGCTGCGGCAAATCAACCACTCCCCCCCCAGCCGCGACTGGTTCGTCCGCCGCGGCTGGCTCGGGAACCTCGACGGAGGGATCCGCGGCCAAGACGCCTCAATTCTCGGGCACGATTCGTATCGATGGTTCCAGCACCGTCTTTCCGATTTCGGCGGTTGCCTCCGAGCTCTTTGCGGAAGAGCAGCCGGATGTCACGGTCTCCGTGAGCGTTTCCGGCACCAGTTCCGGGATGGGCAAATTCCTGTTGGAAGAGATCGACATCTGCGATGCCTCCCGCGGCATCAAGGACTCGGAAGTCGAGAAAGCCCGGGACAGCGGCATTGATTTTGTGGAATTCACGGTAGCCCTGGATGGTATTGCGGTGGTGGCCAACCCGGCCAACGACTGGGTCGACACGATGACCGTCGCGCAGCTGAAGACGATTTGGCAACCGGAAGCCACTGGGGAGATAACCAACTGGAATCAAGTGAATCCGGCCTGGCCCGATATTGAGTTCAAGTTGTATGGGCCGGGGACGGCCTCGGGCACCTTTGAGTATTTTACGGAGGTGATCAACGGGAAAAAGAAGGCCAGCCGCTCAGATTACAATCCCAGCGAAAATGACAACATGCTGGTTCGCGGGGTTGCGGGCGACAAGGGCGGCTTGGGCTATTTTGGTCTGGCCTACTATTTAGAGAATGCCGAAAAACTGAAGCTGATTGCCGTCGACGGGGGCAACGGCCCGGTCCAACCGAGTGACGAGACCGTGAAAAACGGCACCTACGCCCCACTGTCGCGTCCGCTGTTTATTTACGTGAATGCCAAGTTGCTCCAGCGGCCCGAGGGCCAAGCCTTTGTGCGGTTTTACTTAGAGAACGCGGCGGACCTGGCCGTGAAGGCCAAGTATGTGGCGGCCCCCGAGGATGTGCTCAACAACAACCTAGAGTTGATGCAAGCAGCCCTCTAGCGCCCGACACGTGTCTGGAGCCCATAGTCGTGGGCTGGGGCTTCGCCCCAGCCCACCAGCTGAGAATTCTGAACCACGACGAAACGACGGAAACAACGAATCAAAAAACGAAAACTAGGCCCCTATTCGTCGTCGCGTTCGCTGTGGTTCCTTTTGTTGCCGCAGGAAGGGCTGAAAAGAGAGCCGTAGACTGGGGCCTGCACGGAACAGAGAAACACCGATGGCAAGTTTGCCAAGTAGTCCGACCACTGCCAAAGGGACATTATCCCCCGGGGGCTTTCGTTGGTTGGAAGCCGCCATTCACGGCCTGCTGGTGGCCTGTGCGGTTGTTTCCGTGATCACGACCATCGGCATTGTGCTGGTGCTGCTGTCACAATCGATCCCCTTTTTTCGCCAAGTTGCACCCCTGGAGTTTTTGACGGGCACCAAGTGGGCGCCGCTGTTTGAGCCGCAGCACTTTGGTATTTTGCCACTGTTTTGCGGCACTTTTTTGGTGGCGGGGGGCGCCGCGATGTTTGCCATCCCGCTGGGCCTGGGAACGGCCATTTACCTGAGCGAGTACGCCGCGCCGGCCACGCGCGACATCGTCAAACCGCTGTTGGAAATCCTGGCGGGGATCCCTTCGGTCGTCTTTGGCTATGTGGCGGTGGTCTTTGTTTCCCCGCTAGTTCGGCAGGTATTTCCCCAGGCGGATTTGTTCAACGCACTCAACGCGTGCATTGTCGTGGGAATTATGATTCTCCCCATGATCATCTCCTTGAGTGAAGACGTCTTACGGAGTGTGCCCCGGTCCCTGCGGGAAGGCGCTTACGCGCTGGGCGCGACGAAACTTGATGTCACCCTCCGGGTTATCGTCCCGGCCGCCCTTTCCGGAATTATGGCCTCGTTCATTTTGGCCATTACGCGGGCCGTGGGTGAAACCATGGCGGTTTCCCTGGCAGCCGGTGCCGAGGCCAAGCTGACCCTCAATCCGCTCACCAGCGTGCAGACGATGACGGCCTACATCGTGGAGGTGAGCCAGGGCGATATTCCGGCGGGCTCCCTGGAACATCGAACGATTTTTGCCGTGGGGTTGTCGCTGTTTGTGTCGACGCTCCTGCTCAACGTATGCGCGCAGTGGATCCTCAGCCGGATGCGGGAGAAATACGAATGAGCCTGGTCGGCAACACGCCAAGTCCACTCAACACACCAAGCCCCCTGGTGCCAGCGGCCGGCAGCCAGCAGCTGCTGGCCCGACAGGCTGCCGGGCGTCCCTGGGCCAAGCTGGCTTCGCGACTCTTTTCGTTGCTGTGCCTCCTGTGCATGTGGACCTGCCTGGCGGCCTTATTTCTGTTGCTGTGGCAGATTTTTTCCTACGGCTGGGCACGTGTCAGTCTCGATTTTTTGACAAAATCCCCTTCGCAGATTTATCCCGAAAAGGGCGGAATCGTCTCGTCCTTGGTGGGCAGTATTTACTTGATCGGCCTGACGGCCTTGTTCTCGGTGCCCATTGGTGTCGGCTCCGCTGTCTATTTGGAAGAGTATGCACCGGCCAGCCGCTGGCGGACGCTGGTCCAGCTCAACATCGCCAACTTGGCGGGTGTGCCATCGATTGTCTATGGCATTCTGGGACTGGGGCTGTTCGTGCGGACCATGGGACTGAACCGGAGCGTGATGGCCGGGGCCCTGACGCTGACGCTGGTGATCTTGCCCATCGTGATTCTCTCGGCACAAGAGGCCTTGCGGGCCGTCCCCAGCACCATCCGCCAGGCATCCTACGCCTTGGGGGCCACGCGCTGGCAAACGGTGTGGTACCAGATTTTGCCCGCCTCGCTGCCGGGAATTTTGACGGGCGTGATCCTGGCCCTGTCGCGGGCCCTGGGCGAAGCCGCTCCCCTGGTGGCCATCGGTGCGGCAACGTACGTGCGGAAGGCCCCCAAAAACTTGTGGGCAGACGATTTCAGTGCCCTGCCCTTGCAGATCTATAATTGGACGGACCAATCGCAAGAGGCCTTTCACGAGGCTGCCGCCGGGGCCATTGTGGTCTTGCTGACGGTCCTGATTGGCATGAATGCCTTGGCCATTATGCTCCGTTATCGCTTTGCCAAACGGGTCCAATGGTAGAAAAATCCCTGTTTTCAATTTGAGTTTTTACTCCACCCTCTTCCCCGGAAATTTTCTGATAGGATAAATTCAATGTCAACCGACGTGGTCATCTCCGACGACCGGGCCAGCTCCAGAGATCCTCGCATGAACGAAACGACTCCTCCACTTCCCACCGTGAAGGTTTCAGCCTCCACGAATCAGCGGGAAACCCCCTCGCGTTCGGCGGATGAGATGGCACAGCAAGCCAAAAAGGTCGTGGCCCACAACGTCGATTTCTATTATGGCAGTCATCAGGCGCTGCATGCGATTTCGCTGGAGGTGCCCGAGCACTGCGTGACGGCCCTGATCGGTCCTTCGGGTTGCGGAAAATCAACGTTCCTCCGCTGTCTGAATCGCATGAACGACATGATAGAGGGCACGCGGGTTTGCGGCGACATCTTGCTGGATGGCGAGGATATTTACCGTCGCGGGACGGATGTGGTCGAGCTGCGGAAGCGTGTGGGCATGGTGTTTCAGAAATCGAATCCATTTCCCAAAAGCATTTACGAGAATATTGCTTACGGTCCCCGGGTGGCGGGCTTGCGGAAGCGGGCGGTGCTGGACGAGATTGTCGAGACATCGCTGCGCCAAGCCGCGCTGTGGGACGAAGTGCACCACCGGTTGGACGACTCGGCCTTGCAATTGTCGGGAGGTCAGCAGCAGCGGCTATGCATCGCCCGCGCCCTGGCGACGGACCCGGACGTGTTGCTGATGGATGAGCCGGCCTCGGCGCTGGACCCCAAGTCGACCGCCGCGATCGAGGATCTCATTTTTGAGCTCAAGACCACTTACACCATTGTGATCGTCACGCACAACATGCAGCAGGCCGCGCGGGTGTCCGATCAAACGGCCTTCTTTTTTGAAGGCCATCTGATTGAAGTCGGGGCCACGAACGCTTTGTTCACCAAGCCGACCCAGCAAAAGACCGAAGACTACATCACCGGACGATTTGGATAACGCAAATTATGACCAAGCACATGCATCGGGACCTGGAAGCGCTGGAGCAAGACTTGCTGGCGCAGTCGTCCATTGTTGAGCAGATGATCTACCGGGCCAGTCGCGCACTGCGAGAACTCCACACCGACATGCTGGAAGAATTGCTGGAGGAAGAGGAAACCATCAACAGGCGGGAGGTGGAGATTGAAGAGGAATGCCTGAAAATTTTGGCCCTGCATCAGCCCGTGGCGGTGGACCTCCGGCGGGTAGCCACGGTGCTAAAAATCAACGGGGACCTGGAGCGCATCGCCGACTTGGCGGTCAATCTTGGCGAGCGTGCGCAAACCCTGGTCCGCCACCCAGAGTTTTCATTTCCCGATCATCTGGATGAGATGGTGGAGATATCGATCGGCATGGTGCGTGATGCGCTGGACGCTTTTGTTCGTTTGGATGTGGACGCGGCCCGCGAGGTTTGCTTGCGGGATGACGTGGTGGACGAACTGAACCGGCAGGTGATCAACGACCTTCAGGATCACCTCCACGAACATGCGGAGGATTTTGTGCCGGCTTTGCAGTTTTTTTCCGCCTCCCGGCACATTGAGCGGATTGCCGATCATGCCACCAATATTGCCGAAGACGTGATTTATCTGGTGGATGGCGAAATTGCCCGCCACCGCCAAGACGAGATTAAATTGTAAATTTGGTAACACGAGTAGGTTGTGTGATCATGGCCAAGGCCAAGATTCTGATTGTCGAGGATGATGTCTCTCTGGGTGAGGTGTTGGACTACAACCTGAGTCAGGAAGGATACCGGACACGGCTGGCCTCGGATGGACAGCAAGGGCTGCGTGAATTACGGCTGCAGTGTCCGGATCTGGTTGTGCTCGATTTGATGCTGCCCCTGATCGACGGCATGGAAGTTTGTCGTCAGATTCGCAATGATCCCGCCACCCGGGATGTGATCGTCTTGATGCTCACCGCGCGTTCGGAAGAGTCGGACCAACTGCTAGGTTTTTCGGTGGGTGCCGACGACTACGTGACCAAGCCCTTTAGTGTGAAGGTGTTGTTGCAGCGAATTCAGGCCTTGCTGCGTCGCAAAGACCAAAGCAGCAGCGACCGTGAGGTGCTGGTCAGTCAGGGGGTGCTCATCGATCGCCACCGGCACCGGGCCACCGTGGGAGACACCCCGCTGGACCTGACCCCCAGCGAATTTGGGCTCTTGGCCGCCCTGGTGCAGCAGCCCGGCCGGGCGTTTTCTCGTACGGAGCTGATTGATGTGGCCTTGGGAGATGACACAATTGTACTGGAGCGGACAATCGATGTGCATATCCGCTCCTTACGGAGAAAGCTGCACGAGCACGCCGATCTAATCCAAACCGTACGCGGTATCGGCTACCGTTTTCGCGATCCGGCGGATGCGATGGCTTCGGAGGAAAAAGCGGATAGGAACTTAAGGTCTCTGCTTTAGTTCGACCGTCAAATCTCAACTTCTGCGTAGCCGCTTTGTTCGAGGCTCTCAAGGATGTTGCGGATGTTGGCAACCTGCTCACGGATCCTTGGCCAAGATGTGCTTGTGAGGACAAGAATTCGTATCTTATGCTGGGATAGATTTTGTTGGTGTTTGAGGTTCTGGTCCGTAGTAATGAACGCTTCGTATCCTTCCGATTCGGCCCGATCCAAAAGTTCTCCATTGAGCAAGGTGGACCATCCGAGTTCCGCAGTTGTGTCTACAACGTGAGGGTGCAGATGACGCCGTAGCGGGACAGGAGTGCCTTGATCAAACAGTACTCTCATGCCGATGACTCGACGAGACTGGCTGCGGCGTGTTCCAGGACCAGTTCAACCTGTCGTCTTGTGACACCTGGAAACCATTCCAAAAAGTCATCCACCGATACGCCATCTTCAAGATTGTCAAACAGAGCTCGTACCGGCACCCGCGTACCCTTGAAAACCCACGCGCCGCTGCACCTGCCAGGCTCCTGTTCGACAGCAGTACAAATGTCCCAGCTTGTTTTCATAGCTTGAGAATACCATGGAATGGGATGCATCTCAAGGGAAGCACGAGGGAGGGCCTGTGAGCATAGGGTCCTTGCTGGGCATCAAAAAGGTCAGGTAAACCGCGCGGGTAAGCATTGAATAGCAACGTGCTGCCCCCTAGGATAGCAGCGGTCTTAGTTGGGGTAGCGCCGTAAACCGTTGGAATTCAGCGGCCATCCCTGCAAGGCCCCGGCTTTCCCCAGGTCCCCCCGGAGGAGTACTCTCATGGCCCCCACTAAGTTTCCCGGCTTTCCCGTGGAGATCATTCGTTTTCTCGACGAAAGGCTTTTCGGAGCCGTTATAAACTGGCGGGTGACAGCCTCATCCGCCCTCCCCAGGGTTCTGCCGCGGACCATCCCTGGCTGGAAGACCTGAAGCGGAAGGATCATATTGGTCTCTGTCCGTTGGAACACGACCAACTCTTCACTCCCCGGATCGTCCAGGAGACAGTCAGCACTTTCCGGGCCGCCAAGCCGTACATGGCATTTCTCTGTCAGGCCCTAGGGGTAGATTTTTAACTGATAACGTCTTGAATACCGCGCGCATTGCCTTGAGCGCGGATTGCCTTGAGCCGATGGGCGCTAGCCCCGGTTCTTTAGCGCCTGACAGAACCGGGGCTAGCGCCCATCGGCTCAGGTGCGTGACTGCACGTTGCTGGTTCATTCAACAAGTGCCCCCCTCGCGCCCCGAAGATCCGAGTGGGCCGTTGGGATTCTGTTCCATCCTGCTCGTGCTTCGTCAGAAAGTCGTAGGCTGGGGCTACCACAACCGCGGATTTCTCAAAGACGAAACACAGGTCAGCTTGCCAGCAGCATGCAAAGTGTTGACGTCTGTGAGGCGCTTGGCTTGCCAGCCAAAAGCATATTGGAGTGGGTAGGGTGGAACGTACTCAGAGGCCACACCCGTCTCGAAACCAAACCTACCGTAATATTGAGGGTCACCGTAAACAAAAACGAGAGCGACATCGAGACCTGCAAGGTGCCGCAAGCCGGCTTCGACCAGACGTGCACCGATGCGTTGTTTTTGAAATCGCGGCTGCACGGCGAGAGGAGCCAAGAGATAGCCTGGGAATTTGTCGGTGCCGCTGCAAGATACGGGGCTGAAGGCAATGTGCCCCACCACTTCGGCATCGGCTGCTGCCACGAAAGCCAAGGTTTCGGGAATCGTCTGCTCTGCAAGTAGATTCACGGCCAGGGCGGCCACCGCCTCGCGCTCTGCTGCGGGAAAGGCAGAAAGGTGGATCTCTCTGATGCGCTCGCTGTCCAACAGTGAGGCCGATCGGATGTGAATCATGTGCTGGGGACGGCCCGGATCAACCGGACGTGAGTGAGGTGTGAATTTCTATGGTTGCGCCCCAGCTTACTGAGGTTGTCCCATACATCCAATATCACACATCTCACATCACACATAAAGAGGTGGGGCTGCGCCCGAGCTTACGAGAAGAGAATTTTGAACCACGACGAAACAACGGCAACAACGCCCACCTCGAATCAACAAACAAAAAATAATTCTCTGTTCGTCGTTGCGTTGTTTCGTTCTGGTTCCTTAGCCGCCGCAGGAACGGCTCAACAGAGAGTGACTTGCTGGCGGAGCTCGCAGACGGTTGACCAAATAACGTTACGAGGAGAATACTCGGTCCACGGCCGAGGCCCAGTCGTAGTCTTGCCAGCCATGCAGCCGCTCCGCAAACCGTTCCCTGAATTGCTCCCAGCGGTCTGCCCGCGTGTCGGCCAGTGCATCGCTGCCCCGCTCCTCCTGTTTGTCGGCCTGTTTCGGCGGCAACTCTTTTTCTTTTCCCCAGCCTCGACCACGAGTCCACTGCGGCAGATCGGTCGGCTTGTTGGCGGACTCCTCCGCTAAAATCTCCACGACTTCCACGGCCTCCACGGCGGTGTCGGCCAACTTGCCCTGACCACGCTCACGCTGCTGGGGACGGGAGTCTGAAAGCTTCTTATTGGCGGCAGCAACGTCCCCCGCGTCGGCAATTTTGAGCCGCATCGTTACGCGATTATTCGCCTCGTCGGCCTCGTTGCACAAATTCTCAGGGTCCGCCACAAAGGACAAGATGTAGGTGCCACTCCGCTCGGGAACCCAATCCTTGGCAAAGCCATCCTGCTTGATCTTGTTGATAAACTTGCCGGACTCGGTCTCCCCCGCACCCAACACATCGGCCCGGACTCCCACCCACACAGGTCGCGTCAGATCCGATTCATGGTAAATGTCCAGCTCCGTGTGATTGCGGTACAGGCCCGCGCCGGCATTGCCCCACGCGCCCGAAATACGCAGCCGGCGACCAACAATCAGGCCCTTGCTGGAAGGCACGATCTCAATGTCCGGATCGACATAGAAATCAGGAGCACCCACCTGCGTCGTAATCCGCAGCCGATCCTCCACCTGGGCCCCTTCCTCGGTGTAGCGCACCATCAACAGCGAGAGGCTTTCGGTGCCAACCTCCACGACCCATCCGCCCTCCAAACCGGAGTGCGTTGTCGTGCCTAAGGAGACCTCGGTTTGCTCATGACGGCCAAAACGACCATCTTCGTAATCATCTCGAGCTTCTTGGCCGTGGATTTTTGACAGATAGCTCTCAAAAGCAATCTTTCCTGCCAGCGGTTCCACGCCCTGCCAGCGGTAGGTAATGCCCACAACTTCCAGTGAGCTGCCGGCGGACATGTGCAGATGTTGGTCGAGCGAGGTGAGTGTCACCTCCTGACCATCCACCAAAAAATGCACGGCAGAGATCGCCAGTGCCTGGGAGCGGGCAGCGAGACTATTGGCGTCATCGACGACGACCGTCGGCGCGACCACCGGGTCCGGAGCCAGTTCCGGCGCGGGCAAAATACTGCTGCCCGACAGCATGTGACGCGGTTCCAAGAGCTCGCAATGGAGCTTCCTGGTCCCGCACGCGGCGGTGGGAAGTCCTCGTAGCATTCGTTTGCCCCTACAAAGTCACCGCAACTTTCGGTAGCCTGGCGAACTCTAACTCAGAGTCCCATGGCTTTGCGACCCGACCTCGCGATCGGTGTGCCGTTTCGATGTTGCAGAGGTAAAACGGATAAGTATGCGAGGAGTGGCAGAGGATCCCCCTGCTATTGGAAAGGTAGGTCATGAATGTCCACGACGCAAAGAAAAATCGATAAAAAATAAGCGTCGCCAGCGCAGCCCGGCATATTGAGCGTTCCCAGTAAAAACCTACCGGCCCCGCGGTGGCCAATTTTGACCGACGTCCCGGGTGCATTCGCTGCCCACAAGTTGGTAGACTTACTACTGCATCTGAGAAGCAAGCCCCCCGGTGATATCTTGACCAAACGCAATCTAGCTCTGCTCGGCATCTGTTTCTTGCTGGGAGGTTTCGTCCTGGTAAGCAATTTTCCTTTTTCCTCGCACGCTGAAGAGAGGAAGGCGCAGCACAACATGCCTCAAGCAATGGATCTCGACATGGAAACAGCAGGAAAGCAGCTGGCCCAGATCACCTTGGGCGGCGGTTGTTTTTGGTGTACCGAAGCCATTTACCAGCAACTCCCGGGGGTGGTGCGGGTGGTTGCCGGCTATAGCGGCGGAAAGTCCGCGGATCCAACCTACGAGGAGATCTGCACGGGCCGTACGGGCCATGCCGAGGTGATTCAAATCACCTACGACCCCCAACAACTGGCCTTCCCGGATCTGCTCGAGGTGTTTTGGAAAACACACGACCCCACGACCCTCAACCGTCAAGGTGCCGATGTGGGAACTCAGTACCGTTCGGTGATTTTCTATCACACGCCCCAACAACAAGAGCTGGCCCAGGCCTACCAAGAAAAATTGGATGCGTCGGGCGTTTTTGCCAACAAAATAGTCACCGAGATCAGCCCCCTGGAAACGTTTTATCCAGCGGAGGACTACCATCAAAATTACTTCGCCTCCAATCCGGGGCAGCCTTATTGCCAGGCCGTGATTGTGCCCAAGCTGGCCAAGTTTCGCCAAGTGTTTGCCGAACGGCTGCAGCGTCCCTCCCCCCAGCCAAGTCAAGACGCCACCGCGGACGATCGGGAGGCCGCGGAAACACCACCTGCAAACCCACCGGGAAGTGCAGCACCTGCTGGTCCACCAACGAGTGACCAACCCGTGGACTGGTCGCAAGTGGATTGGCAAACGAGGCTGACTCCCGAGCAGTATTACGTGACCCGCCAAGAAGGCACGGAAAGACCCTTCAAAAATGCGTATTGGGATCACAAACGCGAGGGAACCTACCAGTGCGTCTGCTGTGGCCTGCCGCTGTTTGCATCTTCCGCCAAGTACCAATCCGGCACGGGCTGGCCCAGTTTTTACCAGCCCCTTGATGCTGACAGGATTGTGAATCGAGAAGATCGCCAGCTGTTCAGCGTCCGCACCGAAAACCGCTGTGCCCGCTGCGACGCCCACCTGGGTCACGTCTTTAACGACGGACCAGAACCCACGGGCCTCCGCTACTGCATGAATTCGGCCGCCTTAAAATTCGTGGAAACGAAAGCTGCCCCCGAATAGTCTGGTGCCCCCAAAAAATACAGAAGAAAAGAAGGACGCGAAGGATGCACGCAGGATGGAATTCGACGATCTTTCGCGCGATCGGCTCTGCCATCGAGATTGGTCGTGAGCTAGGGCCGGGGCTCCTCGAAGCTGCCTGCGAGCAATTGCAGGATGGCATCCAATGCTTCGTTGTTTCATTCCTTCGTACTCTTCTTCTCTTCGTGTTATTTTATTTTCTCGGCGCTGGCGCTCAACAGAGGCAAGCCAGTACCTTCCGAGCGGTAGCTCGCTGCTTGGTTGGCGGCCCCCCGATCAAGCCGAGGGCAGGCCCCCGATCAAGCCGAGGGCAGGCCCCCGATCAAGCTGGGAGCGGGTTCTGCCGCGCTGGGAAAAATCGTTACCGGCGTTGGGTGGCACCCAACGCTCGCCGTTCTCCAGCGTCATTCCCGCGCAAGCGGGAATCTAGACCACTGGCACTGCTACTGGATTCCCGCCTGCGCGGGAATGACTGGAACCCCCTAAATACTGCCACTAAAATCGTTACCAGCGTTGGGTGCCACCCGCGGGAGTCCCCCGCGGCCGGGAAGCTGGCAAGCAAGAAACGGTTGGGAGACGTGCAACAATAAGACCTCTGCATCCACAAATCCCGGCTTGCAATTAACACAAGTCGTTATGCGAATATTCGCCCCGGAGACCGCTGCTATAGCTCGCCCCCGTCGCGTGATCTATACTGGTCAAGAGCCACGAGGAATGCCGATGGGTTGAGCAAGCCCGGAGGCATGAAGAGGCCGTGGCGGCCAGGGGGCCAGCGGCTCCAAACTGGCATGTTTACCCCATGACTCAGGAGTCAACAAGCGATACCGCTGGCACAACACGGCTACATGGACCAGGCCCCATGGACCACTTTGACCACTAGTCAACCGAGAATGTGAAGACTAGCTCAATCTCTGGGATGCCCGGGCCGAATATTAAAATTAGGCGAAGCAAACAACATTTTGTTCATTTGCTAATGCAATCGCGGCGGAAACGTTGCTTTTGCCGGAGCGGCGTTTCCACATTATCGGGGCAGGAAACGCCGCTTTTTTTGCCTCCGCCGTGCCGGGCGCGGCACTAGGCCGTCTGATTCGGCAACCGCTGTGCCGCGTCACGCAGCTTCCTATTAGGAACGATCGATTCGGCATCCGCGCTATCCACTCTCAGCTTATTCGGTTGCAGCTCGGCAAATAATAACGCGGCAGCAAGTTGCTTGCCGGTAGCGGCCGCATTTTGATCATCAAATGCATGCCGAGAAATGATCGCGCCGTCCATGAGCATGTGCAGCTTGGTAGCAAACGCATCCGGCTGCGGCAGGCCCGCTGCCTTGGCCAAAGCGGCAAAAAAAACCGTGATCAAGGTCTTGTTGCGCACGGCCGTTTGGTGGATGGGGTCGTTGGGGTCAGGAAACACAAGGACCACATTAATCAGCATGCATCCTTTGAACTCTTGCTCTGCAAAAAACTGCTGTAAGACGTCAAAAACAGCCAAAATCCGCTGCTGCGGATCGTCTCCCCCGTGCTTGAGTACGCCCGCTGAAAATTCGGAGCGAATCTGCCCTTCGTGGTATTCAATGACCTCTTGAATCAGCTCTTCTTTGCTATCGAAGTGATTGTAAAAGGTGGTTTTCGTGAGGTCTGCTTGCTTCACGATTCGATCCAGCCCTACCGATTGAAAACCGTAACGGTAGAAAAGGTCACGACCGATCTCAATTAACTTCTGACGGGTTTGATGGCATTTCGGAGCAGTCGGCATGTTCAAGAACTCCCGGTGATTCTCGCGGCAGCTCACAACGAAACCTGGTTGAGATGCGAATGGAGTGGGCTTTTCCGGCCCAAATCGGCCAGCACTGGGCGTACCTATTTTCACTTTAAGTAAACACGCTTTCCATACGGCAAGAAAGCTGCCTCACCCCTTCCAAAAAAATCATTTACCGCCGAGGGCATTCTAACGCGAATAAAGAAACTCCAGCAAGGGAAGCCTCGCCATATTCAAGAAAGCGAACTCAAATCGCCAAGACGCCCCTCCCCCCCGCTGGCAAAATGCCTGGCATCCCGATCGTGCTCATCGCGGGCGGCCACCTTAATCGCATGACGCAAATAGCACATAAGGCCTTTTCGCACCATGCGCTGCGTTCGCCTCACAATTGGACTGATCCACAATGGTGGAATGACCGCCAAACGCACTCCCAGCCTGCGCCAAAAAACCCACCAGCGCGTGCCTGCAACACGCTCCGCGAGTGCTTCTCGCCGCCGGATCGTGCTGGCGCCCCACTACAGGCAACGAATTGCGGTAAACCGCAACCAGAGAAGATAGTCAACTTGGAAGAGATACGGGCGACTCGGGCTCGTACCCCAGATGGGGGCTCAGCCAGCGCTGTGCCTCGGCCAAACGCATCTGCTTGCGTGCGGCGTAATCGGCGACCTGTTCTTGTGAGATCCGATCCACGGCAAAATAGCGGGCCTGCGGGTGGGCAAAATAGAGCCCGGAAACGCTGGCTGCCGGGAACATGGCACAGCTCTCCGTCAGCTCGATGCCCGTCTGCTGCTGGGCTTGCAGCAGTTGGAACAGCGTCCGCTTTTCCGTATGGTCGGGCTGCGCGGGATAGCCCGGTGCCGGACGGATGCCGCGGTACTTCTCGGCAATCAAGTCCTCCGCGGATAACTGCTGCCCAAATCCCCACTCCTGACGCACACGAGCGTGCAAGCCCTCGGCAAACGCCTCCGCCAGGCGATCGGCCAGGGCTTTGACCAAAATGGAATTGTAGTCGTCGTGGTCGGCGTCAAATCGAGCGGCCAGTTCCTCGCAACCGATCCCAGCCGTGACAGCAAAGGCCCCCAAAAAATCCGTGCGGCCACTTGCCTGCGGGGCAATAAAATCGGCCAGGGAATAAAAAGTATCCTGCCCCTTCCGCTGCCATTGCTGCCGCAAACAATGAAAGCGGCATAGCTCTTCCTGCAGCGCGCCATCGGCATAGACCACAATGTCCTCGCCCGTGCTTGCCGCCGGCCAAAAACCATACACGCCCCGCGCGGTCAGCAATTTCTCGTCGATAATCCGCTGCAGCAGGACTTGAGCATCGTCAAACAGCCGCCGCGCCTCCGGGCCCACCTGGGGATCCTCAAAGATGCGGGGAAACTTTCCCTTCAGTTCCCAGGTCCGGAAGAAAGGGGACCAATCAATACACTCTCGTAGCTCGGCCAGCGAATGATCTTCGAGTGTGCGGGCGCCGGTAAAACTGGGCTGCGGGATGTCGACCTGGGACCAATCGCAGGTAAAACGTTTTTGCTGGGCCTCGGCATAGGGCAGGAGCGTCACGGCTTGACGTTTGTTGTAGGACGCCACCAATTGCTGCTGCAGTTCGCTGTTTTGTTGTTCAAATTCGGCCCGCTTTTCAGCGCTGATCAGTTTCTCCACCACACCCACCGAGCGCGACGCGTCCAGCACGTGCGCCACGCAGTGCTCGTAGCAGGGGGCAATCTTCACGGCCGTATGCTTGGCGCTGGTCGTCGCCCCGCCAATCAGCAGTGGTTTATCGATGCGCAGCCGCTGCATTTCCCGAGCGACATGCACCATTTCATCCAGACTGGGTGTGATCAGCCCCGACAAACCAATCACGTCGACATCCTCGGCCTGGGCCGTCTGCAGAATTTTTTCACAAGCAACCATCACCCCCAGATCGACAACTTCAAAACTGTTGCAGCCCAGCACAACCCCGACGATATTTTTTCCAATATCATGCACGTCGCCTTTTACCGTGGCCATCAGCACCTTGGCCCGCGCTCGGCCTTGGGTACCCGCCGCTGCTTTTTCGGCCTCCATGAAGGGCGTCAGGTAGGCCACCGACTTTTTCATCACGCGGGCCGATTTCACGACCTGGGGCAAAAACATTTTGCCCGCCCCAAACAAGTCCCCCACCCGACTCATGCCGTCCATCAACGGCCCCTCAATGATTGCCAGGCAGCTGTCGTAGGACTGGCGGGCCTCCTCCGTATCGGCATCGATATACTTGACAATGCCCTTCAAGAGGGCGTGCTGCAGACGCTCCGCCACCGTCCCCTCGCGCCACGCCTCGTCGGCCACCGCCGCCTGGCCCCCCTGCCCTTTGATCGTGGCGGCAAAATCAACCAGGCGCTCGGTCGCATCGGGACGACGATTTAACAACACATCCTCGACCAGCTCCCGCAGCTCAGGCCGGATGTCTTCATAGACCTCCAACTGGCCCGCATTAACAATTCCCATGTCCAGGCCGGCCTGCACCGCGTGATACAAGAAGGCCGAGTGCATCGCCTCCCGCACCACGTTGTTGCCGCGGAAGGAAAACGAAATATTTGATACGCCGCCGGAAACATGCACGCCCGGACACGTGGCTTTGATTTGCCGCGTGGCCTCAATAAAGTCCACGGCATAATTGCTATGCTCCGCAATGCCAGTTGCCACCGTGAGAATATTGGGATCAAAAATGATATCCGCGGGGGGAAAACCAAGATTTTCCGTCAGCAGCCGAAACGCGCGCTGGCAAATCCGCACTTTGTCGCTGGCGGTCGCTGCCTGCCCCTGCTCGTCAAAGGCCATCACCACGATCGCGGCCCCATACTGACGGCACAGTTTCGCGCGTCGCAGGAATTCCGCCTCCCCGTCCTTGAGACTGATCGAATTGACAATGGCCTTGCCCTGCAGGGCCTGCAAGCCCGCCTCCAGCACCGACCACTTGCTGCTGTCGACCATCACGGGCACCGCCGCAATATCGGCTTCTCCCGCCAGCAACCGCAAATACTTGGTCATCACCGCTTCGCTGTCGAGGAGGCCCTCGTCCATGTTGACGTCGATTACGTTGGCCCCTCCCTCGACCTGCCCCCGCGCAACCTCGATCGCTGCCTCGTAATCCTCGTCCTTGATTAAACGCGCAAACTTCCTGGAGCCGGTGACGTTCGTCCGCTCACCAATCATCAAGAAATTGCTCTCCGGACGTAGCGTGAGCGGCTGCGTCCCGCTGAGCCGCAACAGCGAATCGGCGGGCGTGCGCTGATGGGGGCGCACGTTTTCCACGCGGGCCGCAATCGCCCCAATGTGCTCGGGCCCCGTGCCGCAGCAGCC
>CAMYJY010000033.1 GCA_947258835.1 uncultured Pirellulales bacterium | reverse complement strand
CCCCACCCCTGTCCCCCGCTACCTAGTAGCCCTGCACCCCAAAAAAATCCCTCATCACTTTGTGGATGTCTTGGTGATTGGTGGCGGGATTGCTGGGATGCGGGCGACGATGGCCATCGACCCTCGCCTCTCGGCACTGGTGGTCACCAAAGACCAACTGCAAGAATCCACCAGCAGCTATGCCCAGGGCGGCATCGCGGGGGTCCTGACACCCGAGGATTGTTTTGCCAATCACATTGCCGATACGCTGACGGCGGGGGGGCCCCTGTGCAATCCAGAGGTTGTGGAGATGGTTGTCCGCCAGGGGCCAGACCATATTCGGCAGCTGATCGAATGGGGTACTGTCTTTGACGCGCACGAAGGTGAGTTGCTCTTGGGTCGCGAAGGCGGGCATAGCCATCACCGGATTGCGCATGCTCAGGGGGACGCCACCGGCCAAGAGATCATGCGGGCCATGATTGCCCACGCCCGCCGGGTGCTGCAGGCACAGGTCTGGCAAAACACATTCACCATCGACCTCCTGACCCACGAGGGCGCATGCCGCGGCGCGGTGGTGTGGAATCGACAGCATGGCAAGACGTTTGTCTGGGCCAAGCAGACAATTCTGTGTACCGGTGGCGTAGGGCAGATCTTTCGTGAAACCACCAATCCCCCCGTCGCCACCGCGGACGGTCAGGCCTGTGCCTACCGGGCGGGGGCACAACTCAGGGATCTGGAATTCATGCAATTCCACCCTACCGTGCTTTACATTGCCGGCAGTAGCCGCAGCCTGATTACCGAAGCGATCCGTGGTGAAGGGGCGTTGCTGGTGGACGCCAATAGCGAGCGTTTTATGCCGCAGTACGACCCGCGGGCAGAGCTGGCCCCGCGCGACATTGTCAGCCAGGCCATCGTCGATCGGATGGAAAAAACCCATCACCCTTGTGTCTATCTCGACCTCAGTCCGTTAGGGGGGGAAAGGGCCCGCGAACGATTTCCTGGGATCGCCAGCAGCTGCGCCAAATTTGGCATCGACATCGCCCATGACCGGATCCCCGTGCGGCCCGCCGCACACTACATGATTGGTGGTGTTCAGGTGAATCCGCAGGGGCGGACCACGCTCCCCAGGCTGTGGGCCGCCGGAGAAGTCACCAGCAGCGGCTTGCACGGTGCCAACCGCCTGGCCTCCAACAGTCTCTTGGAAGGCCTGGTGTATGGTGCCCACGCCGGCGCGGGAGCCAGCGAGGCGGCCCTTGCCGAGGCCGATACGTATCAAGCCATCCCCCTGCACTATGCCCCCGCCGCACACCAGGCGGCGGAGCCCGCCGCCGGCTTGCATGGGGGGCCGCCCACCACAGCGAGCTACCGCTCGGAAGACACGGGCCCGCTCCCGGTGGTCGCTAATCTGCAGGCAGAGAACAAGGATTTCCACCGTTTGCAATACAGTGATGAACCCCTCGACTTGCAGGACCTCCGCAATTCACTGAAAAGCCTGATGTGGCGGGCGAGCGGTGTGCGGCGCACGGGCGATCAACTTTGCAGTGCGCTGGAAACGATCGACACCTGGTGCCAATACGCTCTCCCCCGTCAATTCTCCGATCCCACGGGCTGGGAATTTCAAAACATGCTCACGATCGCGCACGTCATGGTCCAAACCGCCCTGCTCCGCGAGGAATCCCGCGGCGTTCACCTCCGCAGCGATTTTCCCGACCCCAACGATGAGCTCTGGAAACAGCACCTCACCGCCGTGCGGTAAACAAGGTGACCCAGGCCGCTGGCCTGGGGCTCAGGTATCCCCAAACCCGGCCAAAGCCCCAACGGGGCGACCCTAAACGGCTTAACCAAATTTATAAAACGCGGGTGGCACCCACACAGCAAGCACTAGACAAACAACCGGTGCAGCGAGTAACCTAAGGGGCACCTAGGTTATGGTAACCTCCCCCTCAGAGGGGCGACTTCCGTTGCTCAGGCCTGTGGTTTTCAACGTTGCCGCCTAGCAACGTGTGCTAAACGAAACCAGCCGTTGCCACACAACAGGTCGCAAACCATCGGGTCCACCCCGCATCTTAGGGGTCGATTGGTTTCTTGGCTGGTTGCGACGAACCCCTTGATGGTCCTACCAGTAAATATACTATTACGTAGAACATCCACTACATAGAACATCTACATAGACTACGGAGAGCTATATCTCGATGAGCCAGTCCCCCCCCTCCGGCAGCACGCCCATGATCGAGGCCGTAGGCCTCTCAAAATTTTATGGTGGATTTGCCGCCTCGCGTGATGTCACCTTTGCCATCAACCAGGGAGAAGTCGCAGCCTTCCTGGGCCCGAACGGTGCCGGCAAGAGCACCACCATGAAACTGCTAACCGGTTATCTGGCCCCCTCGGAGGGGGAGGCGCGCATCGCCGGCTACGACATGGGTCGGCAGCGCCTCGAGGGTGCCCAGCGACTCGGGTATTTGCCGGAAAACGGTCCCCTCTATGCCGACATGACGCCCCGCAGTCTGCTGCACTTTTTTGGTGAGCTCCGCTGCCTCAGCGGCCCGAAAATGCGGGAGCGTTTGGACGCGGTCGTCTCCACCTGCCACCTGGAAAGTGTGCTGGGCAAACCCATCGGCAAGCTATCGAAGGGTTTTCGTCAGCGGGTGGGCATGGCCCAGGCCCTGCTGCACGATCCAGACGTACTCATCCTGGACGAGCCCACCGCGGGTCTGGACCCCAACCAAATTCGGGAAGTCCGGAAGATGATCCGCGAACTGGGGCAGGCCAAGACAATTTTGTTGTCGACCCACATCCTGCAAGAGGTTGAGGCCATGTGCAATCGGGTGCTATTTATCCATGAGGGCCGCATGGTCTTTGATGGCTCCCCCGCCCAGCTCCGTGACAACCAAGCCGATTTGGACGCGCGGTTCCACGAACTGACCGCTGCCGGTTAACGGCGCTGGTGCGTCACCGCCCCAGCGGAAAACCATCCCACCGACTTGCCTTTCCCTTAAGATACCAGAGCATTCGCCATGAACTACAAGGTTCTGAAATCGATTTTTAATCGTGACTTCGTCAGCTACTTCTCCAATCCCACAGGGTATGTATTTATTTGCGTGTTTGTGGTGCTCAGCGCCCTGGCCACCTTTTGGCCGCCGGAATTCTTTGCCAGAAACCTGGCCAACCTGGAACAGCTGAGCCGCTGGCTGCCGTTCATCATGCTGGTCTTTATCCCAGCGATCACGATGAGCGTGTGGGCGGAAGAACGCCGCCAAGGCACCGACGAACTGCTGCTGACTTCCCCGGCCAGCGATTTTGACGTGGTCCTGGGAAAATACCTGGCAGGCGTGGCCATTTTTACCGTTTCCTTGCTGTTTTCCGCCTGCTCCATTTTCTTCGTCTTCAAATGGGGGCTCGGCGATCCGGACGTCGGTTTGTTCATCAGCACCTTTATTGGCTACTGGTTTATCGGCATCGCCATGATTGCCCTGGGCATGGTGGCCTCCTTTCTGACCGACAACCTGACGGTTGGCTTCATCCTCGGTGCCTTGTTTAATTTGCCCCTAGCCCTGTTTGGCGTTGCCGGTTGGTTCGTTAGCAACCCCTCCGCGGTGGAAGTCATTCGTGACTGGAGCGCTCTGGAACGATTTCGAGATTTTGAGCGTGGCGTGCTAAGCCTGGGCGGCATCAGCTACTTTGTCGCGCTCAGTGCCGTCATGCTGTACTTGTGCATGGTGCTGATTGGCCGCCGGCATTGGCAGGCCCGCGAGCAGAGCCGTTTCCTGCTGGGTCATTACCTGGTGCGGACCATCGCCTTGTTGGCGGTGGCCATCGGCGTTACCGAAATCGCCGAAAATCGCAATTGGCTCCGCGCCGATATCAGCAGCGAACAGCTCAGCTCACTCTCGGCCGATACCATCGAACTGTTACGGAATCTCCGCGAGGACCCGGAGGCAAAAACAATCAAGATTGATGCCTATGTCAGTCCCCAAGTCCCCGCGGAGTATGTCGACACCAAACTCAACTTACTCTCCACCCTGGCCGAAATGCGGTCTTTGAGCGGCAACAAAATTAGCGTCCATAAACACGAAATTGAAAACTATGGCGCGGAAGCCCTGCTGGCGGAACAAAATTTTGGCATCACGCCCCAAGAGATGCTCATCACCTCCGACGGTGAACCCACCCGCGAAGAGTTTTTTCTCGCCGCCGCCATCACCTCGGGTCTGGGCAAGGTGGTGATTCCGTTTATCGATAAGGGCATTCCCGTGGAATACGAACTGGTCCGCTCGATCTCCACGGTGAGCCAAGACAAACGGCTGATGGTGGGCATCGTGAACACGGGGATTGCATTCATGAATCCCTCCAGCAATCGCGATCAGGAATGGCCCCTGGTCGCCGAACTGCGGAAACAGTACGACATTGACGATTCCCCCGTGGACGTCTCGAAACCCATTTCGGACAAGTACGATGTCTTGATCGCCATTCAGCCTTCCATGCTGGAACCGCAGCAAATGGACCACTTTGTGGATGCGGTGCGGAGCGGTATCCCCACGCTGATCTTGGAGGATCCCCTGCCCTTCTTCTTCCCGGCCTCGATTGCCGGGTCGGCTGAGCCCAAACAACCGCCGGGCATGATGGGCATGTTTGGAGGGGGGCAGCCCCAACCCAAGGGGGATCTGGGACCGTTGTGGAGAACCCTGGGCGTGTCCGCGCCGCCAGCGGAGGTGGTGTGGCAGGAATATCAGCCGGAGAGCAGCTTGCGGGCGCAATCGGATGCCCAATGGATCTTTGTGGACCACGGCAACGGGGCCGCGGATCCCCTGAACTCGGAGCACGTGATCACCTCCGGCCTGAATCAAATTTTGTTGATCTACCCCGGCGCGCTCGCCAAGGCGGACGATTCGCCGCTGGAATTCGAGCCCCTGGCGGTCACCGGCGGGAAGGGTTCGGGCCTGGTGGATACCAATGCGCTGCGGCGCCAAAGCATGAATCCCCGCACCTTCCGCCATATCCCGGATGCAACATCTCACATCCTGGCAGCCCACATTCACGGGACCCGTCCCACGGATGATTTATTGGACGACTTAACCGAACCGGTCGACCTGAACCCAGCGCCGGAAATATCCGCTGGCAGCGCGGCGGACGCGAGCCAAGAGGATGAAGCCACCGACGGGACTCCCATCCAAGCCGTGGTGGTCGCTGACATCGACTGGATCATCCCCGACTTCTTCCGGATCCGCGAGAGTGGCAACCGCGAGATCCTCTCGGCCACCCAGAACGTAACCTTCATCCTCAATATCATTGATGCCTTGGCGGGCGACGAACGCTTTATGGAGATTCGCAAGCGGGCCCGCGAGCATCGTACCCTGGCTAAAATCGATGAGGCCACCAAGGCCAATCGCCGCAAGGCGTTGGAGGAGGAGAATGCGTTCTTGCAGGACATCCAAACCGAAATTGCCGAAGCACGCCAGGCCTTTCAGGACAAAGTTGACGCCGTCCGCAATACCAAGGGGCTGAGCCCGCTGCAGATGGAACAACAGATTGAAGTTGTCCGTCAACGTGAACAAGAACGACTGGATGCGGAATTGCGCTCCATCGAGGCCGGCCGCACACGCAAACTAAAACTGATCAATTACAACCTGGAACAAGAAATTAGCGGGGTGCAGAATCTGTACAAACGCTTTGCCATTCTGATTCCGCCAATTCCTCCCTTGCTGGTGGCCCTGTATGTCTTCTTCCGCAGACGCGAAGCGGAACGAGAAGGCATTGCCCAATCCCGACTACGCTAGGGCGGCAGGGCCTGCCCCCGGCTTGAACGGGGGGCCGCCAGCCGACGCGAGCTACCGCTCGGAAGGTTTTGGCCCGCTCCCGTTGGTCGCTCATTCGATACACGTGTACCAGCTAGTAAAAACTGTTAGATAAAAATAGAACGGCACTATGATAGAAGAGCCTTTTCGGTTCAGACCTATTTACTTCTGCTAGAACGGCCTCCGGCCGTTCTAGCAGAAACTGCAGAAAGTACTTCATCATGACGGAAATGTCCAAAACGATTCTCTTTGTGGCAGCAGCGGTGGGCTGCTTATTCTTGGCTTTTGCGGTCCGCCCAGCAAGCGATACCTTTGATGCCCAGGAGCTGATCGGCGAACGCCTGAATCAGTTCGAGGTGGACGCGGCCAAGCGACTGAAAATTGTCAAGTTTGACCGGGAAACCGCCTCCCAACGGGAGTTTGAGATTGCTGAGAGCGACGGTTTGTGGTCGCTCCCCTCCAAGCAAGGCTACCCGGCCGATGCCCATCAGCAAATGGCCGAAGCGGTCAATAACGTCATTGATCGTGAGATCTTGCGGGTTGCGGCCCAAACTGCCAAGGAGCACCAAACGCTGGGTGTCCTTAACCCCGACAACTCAAAACTCACCTCCAAGTCCACCGGTGTGGGCACGCGGGTCGTCATTTCCGATGTCAATGAAAACGTCCTAGCCGACATGATTATCGGCCAGCCCGTACCCGAATCAGAAAACCAATACTACGTCCGCAATACCGATCAGGATGTGGTGTACGTGGTGAACCTCAACCCGGAAAATCTTTCCACACGCTTTAAAGACTGGATTGAGGGCGATCTGTTGCAGCTCAACCCGCTGGATCTCCGGCAAGTCGAGATTCAGGACTACTCGGTGGAGCTCCGCCCCGTGCTCACTGCGGGCGGTTTCCAAATGCAGATCCTCTGGGAACGTCGGGGTGAAATGGAGCTGGAATACGACGACAAAACTTCCAGCTGGAGCGCCCAGCGACTGGCCACCTTCGACGCGGAACAGCAAAAAATGCTGCCTTATGAGCTGGGCGACAACGAAGAGCTCAATCAAGATACGTTGCAGGAGCTGCGCAGCAGCCTCGAAGATCTGCAAATTGTCGATGTGGAGCGGAAACCTGACGGCCTCAGCGCCGATTTGCGGGCCGGCGAGGGCTTTTTGCAAGACTCCCGTGCCCAGACGAGCCTGGCAGAAAAGGGTTTTGCCCCGGTGGCCATCGAGGCCGGCTCCGAGCCGGAAATTCTCTCCAGCGAAGGCCAGCTGACCTGCTCGCTGCAGGATGGCGTCCAGTACGTACTGCGTTTCGGCAATCTGAAGGCGGATAGCCAGGAGACGGACGAATCGACCACGGCCGACGAGACCGCAAGCGCCGGCAGCGAAGCAGCAGGAGACGATATCTATCGCTACCTCTTCGTGATGGCCCGCTTTGAGGAATCCTTGCTGGATTCTCCGGAACTGGATGGGTTTCCAGAGCTGCCGGAGGGCGTGACGGAGGCAGACTTAGAACAGGCAGCGGAGGCAACAGACAACACCACCCGTGCGGCAGAGTCCGCATCTGCCGCGGCAGACACCAACGCGGGGGACGCAGCAGCCGATGCTGCGGAAGCCAGCGAGTCGGAAGACACGCTCGCGGAGGATGAAGCTGAGGAGAACGCCGCAGAGGACGTAGCAGAAAACGAAGCGGCCACCGAGGCCTCCCCGGAAGAGCTGGCCCAACAGGCACAAATCCAAGACATCCTGGCCGAGCGGCAGCGGATCACCAGGGAAAACCAGCGGCGGCAGGACGAATATCAGGAACGGGTCGAGGCCGGCCGCAAACGGGTGCAGACCCTCAACGAGCGGTTTGGGGACTGGTATTACGTCATCGACAACACTGTCTACAACAAGATCCACCTCGGCGTCGAGCAAGTCACCCGCGAACGGGAAGCGGAAACGGAAACGGAGGCCGATCAAGACAAGGCGGTTCCCGCCAGTTGATTTTCCAACACGAAGGGTTATTTCGCTTTCCGCAGATCAATCCACCGTTCGCCCTTCCCCTCAAAGCGAGGCAAGGACATGGCCGGCGCCAAACGCACGTCGACCTTCAGGCCCAAACGCAGTTGCATCTCCGCGGCAATGCGGGCCGGCTCCTGCAGACGATCCTCGACTTCCACCACCAACTCGTCCAACGCACCGGCCTTGCGGACGGAAATCCGGTACTCGACAACCTCCGGAAAACTCCGCAGAATCTGCTCCAGTGAACTGGGAAAGATGTTGACGCCGCGCACAATCAACATGTCGTCCGCGCGCCCCAACACCCCTCCCGGCAAATGCACGAAACGACTCGTCCCCGTACCAGCCCAGCTGGGGCGGACCAAGTCCCCCGTGCGATAACGCAGCACGGGCATGCCCACACGCCCCAGGCTAGTAAGCACCAGTTCGGCCAACTCACCCTCCGCCGCCGGCTGACCGGTCTCGACGGAGAGAAATTCGGCCAGAAATTCACTCTCGAGCACGTGCAAGCCAACGCCGGCTGCGTCGCCATATCCCCAAGGCCCGACTTCCGTGGCCCCACAATGGTCGGTGACACGAGCCTCCCAGGCCTCCTCGATGCGACCCCGGGTGGCCGGAATCGAGCCCCCCGGCTCGCCCGCGACGACCACCTTGCAAACCGCCGTATGGGCCAAATTGATACTATGCTTCGCAGCGACTTCGGCCAGATGCAAGGCATAAGTCGGTGTGCAGAATAAGACCGTAGCCTGGGTCCGCTCCAACAAATCCAACCGGGCCAGGGTATCCATCCCGCCAGCTGGCACAATCAGCGTGCCGCGGGCCACCAGGACATCGTGAGCGGACCAAAAACCTATGTGCGGCCCAAAGGAAAACGCCAACAAAGCGCGATCCTCCGGCCCCACGTCCGCCGCGTCCATCACATAGTGCCAGCAATCGAGCCACCACTGCCAATCGGATGCCGTGTCGTAGACACTGAGCGGCCTCCCCTGCGTGCCCGAGGTTTGGTGATAACGACTGTAGGCCGTGAGCGGCCAGGTCAGATTCGCTGGCAAGGTATGGCTGGTACCTTCACCTACAAGCTCTGCCTTGGTGGTCCGTGGCAAGTCGGTCAGTTGCTCCAAGCTTTCCAATTGCTGAGGACAGCAAGCCAGCTTGTGGGCATAGAACTGATTCTCTGGCAGGATGGCGGCCAGCAGCTTGTTCAGCCGCTGAAGTTGGTGAGCTGCCAAGGCCGCACGGTCCAAACCCTCGAGCACGCGCCGCTGCTCGGAAGTGCTGACCGGGTTCGCAAGTTGCTTATCTGGGGATGCCATAGGTTTCAATTTTCCGATACAAGGTTGCCCGCCCGATGCCCAACAACTTGGCCGCCTCCGGCACATTTCCGGCAGCGCGCTGCAGTGCCTCCACAATCAGCTTGCGTTCCCAATCCTCAATCAGCAAGGAGTCGAGTGGCTCGCTGCCACTGTCGCGCAGGCCCAAATCGCAAGGTCTGATTTCATCTCCATCGGCCAAGACCACCGCACTATCAATCACATTCCGCAACTGCCGCACATTGCCCGGCCAGCGATAAGCCAGCATTTGCCGCCGCGCCGCCTGCCCCAGCTCCAAGCGGGGGCGCCCCCGCTCACTGCGGTAGTGGTGGAGAAAATAATCGATGAGCAAATCGAGATCATCCCCCCGATCCCGCAAGGGCGGCAGGTGCAACTCAAAGACACTCAACCGGTAATATAAATCCTCACGAAACTTTTTCTCGCGGACATAGTTTTGCAGATCTTGATTCGTCGCCGCAATCACCCGCACATCAACTTGAACTTCTTGGGTGGAGCCCACTGGCAAAAAGGGATGGCCCTCCAAAATCCTCAGTAGTTTGGCCTGCCCCTCCAACGGAAGTTCGCCAATCTCATCCAAAAACAAGGTCCCCAAGTCAGCCTGCTGGAAATAGCCGGCATGGTCACGATCCGCGCCCGTAAACGCACCGGCCTGGTGGCCGAACAGCTGACTTTCCATCAACTCCGCGGGGATGGCCGCGCAATTCACGGCGACCAGAGGCCGGTCCGCACGCGCGCTGCCGTGATGCATGGCCCGCGCCACCAGCTCCTTACCGGAGCCACTATCACCACGAACCAGCACGCACCCCGGAGCCTTACTCACGCGCTCAATTTTACGTTTCAGCTCCAACATCGGCGGACTTTTGCCGATCAGCTCATCGTAGCCTGGCGACTCACTCCGGAGCCGCTGAAAATCACTCTGCAACGTCACTTGCGATCGCGCCCGCACCAGAGCGATCACCGCCAAATTGGTCACCGCAATGATGAAATCAAAATCCGACTGACGGAAGCGGCCATTTTGCAAATACACATGGATGGCCCCCAAGGTCGCACGCTCCCCCGGCCCATCCTTACGAACCAGCGGCGCGCATACGGCGTCGGCAAAGGTACCAGAGGACTGCGGCGTATCGCCCTCGGATTGACTGGCCACCCACACCGCCCGGCCCTGGCGTAACACCAATTCCGTGAGGGACTTGCTCAACTGCACCCGATCGGCCTGGTCTTGAGGGATGACAACCTTGGGGCGTAGCTGCTCTTGGTCATCCACCCAGAGGAATCCAACCACGGCCGCTTGCGTGCGTTCGCGGAGCAACTCGAGAACAATGCCAATCACTTCCTCAGGCTCGTCACAACTGAGCAGGTGGATACTCAGCTGATACAGGAGCACCAGCTCTTGAACTTGGGTGGGAGTGGGCAGCGCAGCCAACACCTCCTGGTTGGTCTGTTGCACAGCAATCGGCAGATCCTGCACAATGGTCTGCTGCAAATTGCTGTCCTGGCCGTTCGCCGTCGTCGGCTCTGCCGAAAGCTGAAACTCAAACTGGCTGGAACCAATCGCCAGTACATGCCCAGAGTCCAGGCTGGCTTCTTGGACTTTTTGGCCATTCACGGTCGTGCCATTGCGACTTCCTTGGTCACGGACAACCCAGTGCTCTCCTTCGTAGCAGACCGCGGCGTGCTCCCGCGAACACATGGGATCCGCTACCGTGACATGGCAATCGCTGCCGCGTCCCAACAGGGTTTCACGACCGGGATCCAGCGAGAA
This sequence comes from uncultured Pirellulales bacterium, assembly GCA_947258835.1. Lineage (GTDB taxonomy): Bacteria > Planctomycetota > Planctomycetia > Pirellulales > Lacipirellulaceae > Bythopirellula. The sequence goes on along the minus strand of CAMYJY010000033.1, from coordinate 587 downwards.
ATTCGTTCCCGCTTGCTTACCAGTCAGCATCGTGAGAAAGGCGTGCACAACAAAAACGCTAGGTGAACATGGAAGAGATACCCCTATCGTACCTCAGAACAGCCCCCATGAAAACAGACCCACGCACCCCCAGCCGCTAAAATCAGCCGCGCCACGGTCAAGAGAGTACGGTCGCGCAGCTCCACACGACGGAAAACCAGCGCCGGCCAAGTCAGACATCCGTCGCAGAACCTTGTCGCCCCAAAATGGCTCTGATAGAATTGCCCCCGGAAAGCACGTGTTGCCCCAGCCGCGAGCGGCAGCCGCCGGCGTCCGTGTTGAGCGGCCCCCGACCGCTGAGCCAGCCTCCGCGGGAAGGGACTGCACGGCAAGGGATTGCGCTGCTGACCCAATTTTTCCGTGAATCCTATTTGCGGGCTGTAGCTCAGCTTGGCTAGAGCGCTGCGTTCGGGACGCAGAGGTCGGAGGTTCAAATCCTCTCAGCCCGACTGAATCTGATTTGTCAGACTTGGCTCCGCCAAGATCTGCCAAATGAAGGGCTGAATCTGATTTGTCAGACTTGGCTCCGCCAAGATCTGCCAAATGAA
>CAMYJY010000032.1 GCA_947258835.1 uncultured Pirellulales bacterium | reverse complement strand
GCACTCGGAAAGGTTCTGGTACTTTATGGATTCCCGCCTGCGCGGGAATGACGGTAAGTGGCACCGGGAATGACGCAGGAAATCCTTTTCCGCTGGGAACAATCGCAGCGCGAACAATCTTGTGTTCAAGCCGGGGGCTACGGCAGCCAGTGCAGCTCATCGCGTAAAATGCACCACCGCGGTGGCTGCTGCTGCGTGCCGCCTCCCTCCACCCAAAAGCGACGCAGGCGATCCAGCGAGCCGTCCATCCGTTCGAATTCCAACCAACCGTCCAGAAACCGCAGCCAACTGACATCCAAACGTCTTACCGCGATGGCTACCGGACGCTGCACGACCGGTCGCGGCACCACCACCGCATACTCCGGGTACAGCACGTTCCAGGCAGAACCTTCCTCCGCGGCAATCACCAGACCGTCGAGCTGCTGGCGATTTTCTTGAAAAAATTCGCTCAGTGAGTCGACCACCACGATGTCGACCGTGGGCAACTCGCGCCGGGCGGGAACGACCAAATCGTCATAGGCCACACCCAAGCGCAAATTGGCGGTCCGCTGCGGATTGTGCCATTGCTCTAGCTCCCCGCGACGATGGTCCGCCAGCACCACCGCCATCGTGGCGGTCTGGTAAGGCTGGGTGAAACCAGCACGCAATAACCGCTCCGGTTTCATCATCAGGCCGCCCACCGCCATATCAATTTCTCCGCCTTCCAGCTGCTCCAACACCGTATCGTAGGCATACGGCACAAACTCCAACCGCACCTCCAGCCGCACCGCCAGTCGATGCATCAACTCCACGTCCAAGCCCACCAGATGTCCCCGCGCATTGAAAAAACAATAGGGCAAATGATCCGGGTGGTAACCGACGCGGAGCAGGTGTTCCTGGTTGACCCGCTCTAGTGTTGAGCCGTCAAAGGGCACCCGCTCCGGCACCTCATCACGACTACGATAGACGGTGACCTGCTCGCAGGCAGAGGGAATGTCCAAGGCCAGAAAACGCTCATCCAGATTGTAGTCCAGCGCCGTGGACGCCAAATACCAGCGGCCGGCCGCGCCCGCCGCGACCAAGCACAGGAGCAAACCAAATGTTGCGGCCAGCAAACGAGGCCACTGGATGCGCAGCCGCCCCTGCATCATCTGAGCCACAATCACGGTGAACACCATCAGGTGCAACACCCCCACCATATCCCCCAGACGCATCGTGATGAATCCGGGCAACAGGAACAGCTGCATCAAATCCTGCGGCAATTGATACTGGTCCAACAAGTACGGCAGGGTGATCAGCGGACTCGCAAAACTGGACACAGCGCCGGTGGCCGCCATGGCGGCCGTTTCCGCGGGAGTCAAACCCTGCCCCACATACCAACCGGCAAAGGACACAAATACAAAGATCAGAATCTTGCCCAGGTGCGGAAAGGGATAGGCCATCGGGACCAAGACACTCGCGGAAGACTCCTCGATTTCAGTCGACGACTCTTGCTCTTCGGCCAGTAACAGTTCGCATTTATCAACGATTTGCGGCAAGACCACAAACAGCTTCCCCGTGGCGATGACCGTCAGCAAGGGCTCCTGGGCAGCCCGCAACACATCCCGATAACGGATTTCCGTCAAGCTGCTGAGCAGCAGCGGCAGCATCCCGAAGGCCACCCACAAACAAGCCAACGTAAACAGGATCAGGTAGGCCTGCAGCTGAGACAACTGCTCAATCCGCAAGCTTCCCGCCGCCGCCGCGGTGAGGACGAACAGGCCCACGGGCGCCAAACGCACCAACACCATGTTGATCCGACCAATGGCCGCCGTGCAGATGTCCAGAAAATCCAGCAGGGGCTCTTTCCGAGGCACCAGCATCAACGCGCAGCCAAAGAAGAGGCAAAACACGATCACCGCCGGCACATACTCAGCTGACAACGAACGAAAGATGTTGGCTGGAATAAACCGCGATAAAAAACCTTGGCCATCCGTAGCGGTCTGTTCCAAGGGAGCACTATAAAAGGAGGCCCCGGGGATGGGAGGCAGAATGGCCGACACGAGCACGACCACCACGATCCCGATCAACCACAAACACAGCAGGACCAGCAAGGCCACGCGTCCCAAACGCTTCGCTTGCTCCACGTCCAGCCGCCCCAATTTGGCAACCAGGGAAAAGATCAAATACGGCAAGACGGTCATCTGCAACAGCCCCACGTAGGCCTCTCCCGCAATTTGCAGGGGCGCGCAGTACTCGCCAAACATCAAGCCTACCAGGATCCCTAAGAACAACCCCGCCACAATCCAGCGGCTCAAGTGCGATGGCCGTGACGGGCCTGCCTTGCCCGGACTCCCGGTCTGCGTTGTCATATCGATGCCTTTTCCAGCTTGATAGGGCGGGTGAAAAAACGCGGTCTCGTTGCCCTCAACGCAAACCTCGAACTATTCTGCCCTCCCAGCCGTGCTAGCACAACATCTTTAGCTGAGGACCTGGGAAGAAATTGCCGATTGTATAACTTAGTTAGGTTAACAGCATGCCTCCGCGCTATGCATTGTGAGAATCCTTGATGCTTGCGGACAGTGAAGCGACCAACGGGAGCGGGTCCCTGCCTTCCGAGCGGCAGCTCGCATGGGTCGGCGGCCTCGCCGCCCTCGTAGCTGCCTACTGCTTCAGTCTGCCCCTAGCAATCGCCGCGCCATACGATATCGATTTCGAGATAGCGGACCACCTGGACACGGAGATGTTTTCTGAGCTGTCCCCCAGGGACACCGTGAAACGTCCCCCCGTCCGGATCGACCCTGAATTCACGCTAGCAGCCCATCGCCCGCGTGGTCGCGTTCGTGTGGGTTACGACGACGGCTTTGTGATCGCCAGCAGCAAGCAGCGGCAACTGCATGCGGATCGTGCCAATTTTCTCCTGCAAATCAATGGCTGGAGTCAATTGCGGCATACCAATCTAAATTCGCAGGGTAGCAATCCGGATATAAATCAATTCCAGCTAAAACGGGCCCGCTTGGTATTTTCTGGCCATACCTGGACCCCTGATTTAACCTTTTTTGCACAATTTGATGGACGCAGCAGCAGCGGTGACGATCTTCGCTTACTCGACTATTTTCTCACCTATGACGTGGGACATCACGTGTGGGGATGGGAGCCAGGCGTGCTGGGCTTTAAAACGGGAAAATACAAAATCCCCTTTACCATGGCCCGCTACCTGTCAGGACGCGAGTTCGAGTTTTCTGACCGTTCGGTGGCCAGCATGTACTTCGACGTGAATCGCAGCTTGGCCTGGGGACTGTATGGAGCACGGACCGCCGGCAGGACCCCCTGGGACTGGGAAGTGGCCATCTTCAATGGCCTGGTGACCGGCGGCGCGGAAACCGGCAGTAGCGGTAACTTAGACAATAACTTTGCCTACTCCGGACGTCTGTTCGTCTATCCCACCGGGGAGTGGGGCAGGGGAGAGTTGGCCGATTTCCAGGGGCATCGGAGACTGGCCACCCGGGCCGGTTTGGCCTTTGCCACATCGACCATCCAAAGCACGGGAACCACCGAGTTTTCCAGCGTACGTGTCGTCGACTCCGGAGCCACCTTGGCATCTCTGCTCAGCTCGTGGCCAACGCCCGTCGATGAATACTCGGTCAATCTTTACTCGATGGACGCCTCCTGCAAATGGCGGGGCTGGTCCGCGACGCTGGAATACTACTTCCGGCAGATCCACAACTTCGATAATCCAACCGTCCCCAACCTCTTCGATCACGGCTTTTGGTTTCAGCTAGGGCGGTTCGTCATTCCAGGAAAACTACAACTGTTAACCCGTTGGTCGCGGGTAGCAGGCAACTCGGGAACGCTGGGCACGGCGGACCAGAGCGCGGAAGAAATTGCCGCCGGAATGGCCTGGTACTTCCGCGAGCAGCATTCCAAGTTGGTGCTGGACGTCACCCGCCTGGACGGAGCGCCGATCAATTCTCCGGCTTTGGACATCACCCCCGGAGAAATCGGCTGGCTATTCCGCACGCAGATCCAGCTGGCCTTTTAACTGCTCGTCATTCCCGCGCAGGCGGGAATCCAGAACCCACACAAGCTGCTTGAATTGTCGGCGCGGCTGGCATGACACGAAGACGATGATTCTCTGTGGTTGGCAGACCCTGCCACCCCGGGTCACCAACGGTCAGGAACCGGCAACCGCTCACACGCGCCGCGGCCAAATCGCCAGGTGGTCCCAAATCCGACCCAATAGGATTCGACGGAGATCGCCGTCGCACCGAGTTGATCATCGGCTTGAAACATGCCGCCGGCAAACAGGTCCAGATCGATACCCGGCAGCAGATTTTTAACTCCCAGCCCACCACTGATGCGGTGCTGATTGGTCGCGGGAAACTGGGCCTGGACGTACTGGGCACCCGCCAAGGCATTGGGGGGCAAGATGCTGCCGATGGTGGTTGCTGGTAGATCGCGCATAATATTTTCCGCGTAGGCATAGCCCATGCGGATCCGCACCCTCCGCGTGAGTCGGTACTGAGCACCCGACTGAAAGATGAATTGATCTTCCCACAATGCACCAAAGAGATCGGTATCAGAATATTTTTTGTAGAGGATGTCACCGGCCAAGAGCAAGCGACCATCCGCCAGTCGATCGTTGGCAATCCCCCACCCAAAAGTTTCTGGTAGATCGAGTTCGATATCCTGGACCGTGGAATAGGTGGGCGCTCCATCGAGCTGCAGCAGAATCGCATCCTCAAACTCAAAACTTTGACGTGTCAGCCAGGTAAATCCCAACGTGGTGTGCTTTCCCAAATCGTAGGTGACTCCAAAATTGCCCCGCAAGGCGTAAGCGGACACCGCGGCCCCAATCCCCACAAAGGGTCCATCCAAGACAGAAGCCGTCATCACCAGCTCAGCGCCCACCGACATCCGCTCGGTCAGCTGGATGCCAGCAGCCGCACCAATATTCAGAGCTTGCAACAGGGCCGAGGTACCGTTGGAGGCATTGGGCTCCGCCCCATCCCCCACGGCATCGCGAAAATCAACGCCCAATCCAGAACCGGCCAAGAGCCCCATGCCCGTAGTGACCGGCAAGCCAAACGCGGAAAAATCTTGGGAGACACCAATATTCCCCAGTGCCACGCCGGGAGCACCGGATTTATCCGAGTAGGGCACCACACCGATCAGAGGCAGCGCGGCATCATTATCGATGTTGATCGTGGGTTCCGCCCACCCTCCACTAAAGCCGAAATGGGTTCCGCGGAATTGAGTGAGGGTGGCGGGATTGCTCGCCAGCGCCGATTGCACGTCTTGAGGCCGCGCGATACTGGTACCGGCCATGCCTCCGGAGGCGGGCATCATCGTAGCGTGCAACTCGGCACCAAACGATTGCGCCTGCGCCTGGTTGTTCGTGGCCACCGTGGCCCCGAGCAGAAGCAGCAGGGGAAAGAGGCGAAAGCAGGTGCGTACCATGATGGTCTGGGAAGAGCAAACGACAGATGGGGAGGCTGGCCCTTGGTGACAAGGGGTGCTTTCATGCATTTCGGCATAATCCCTCCCACCGCATCAATCGTTCGCCCCGGCCGGCAACACCAAACTCGCCAAGAATCAATCCAGCCATTGAGTTTGACGATGAGGCAAATAATAATACCTTGGCTAATGCTTGAGCAACAGCTCTTTCAATCCAGAGATCTCTACCGCGATCCAGTCTTGATCGACGACCAGCGCGGGCATGGTCAGTTTTCTGACTTTTCCCAGCGCGCCTCCATCCGGCAGGGCGACTCCCGCTCCATCCAAGATCGGTGCCAAAAAAGCACTTAGTTTTTGGTACAAAAAATCACGTTGCGAGGTTTCCAAGTCGGTCTCCAAGGTCAGGACACCATCGCGCTCAAGACGGTATTCCCCCCACTCATCCCGTACGAACTGATACGCCGCACGGGCCACCGCGGGAGTCGTGACCGTTTGGTCCCCGAACTCAAAACCCTGCATCCGCAAGGTAAATTCAAAGCGATCGGGCGCGGGAATCCGCACCACCAGCGGGCGCTTGCTGGCAGCAATCATGGCCCACCGCTGGGAGCGGGCATGCACCATCAGGGGCAGCGGCAACTCGGCCTGGAGAATTTTGGCATAATTCATGAAATAGCGGTCGGTAAACCGCTTGCCGGCCATGATCGTCTCGGCGGCATTGTTAAAAAACGAAACATGCAAGCGGACCACAACCCCCTCACCGGGGGTCTGCAGAGGGCAGGGGGTGGGGGCTCCCCATTGGCCTCGCCTTCCGCCCAGTACATTGAGCTGCACACCGACTGGCGTGCTTTGAGCGCCCAGGACCCGTGGCGCGGCCCCTTCCCGCTGGACCGGGGCCAGCACATCACCAAAACCATCCATCGAGCCGCGGGTCTGCTCGGCCTGGGTGCGGATCTCATCCAAAGCTTGCCGCACCCGGTCTTGCATTTGCTCCTCAAACAGACTGACAGTCTTGCTGCGCGAGTGGGCCGACATCTGAGACCGCGCCGCTGGCTCCTCCGCGCGCCGCCGCGCCAGGCGGCACAGCAAACGGTTCTCGCCAGTGACGTCGAATAAGCGGGTGGTAACGCTAGGCCGCACAACCGTCGCGTCGTGACTGAGTCCGCTTGGTGCCACGTAAATCGGCGTCGACGCGAAGACCGGTCCGGCAGTGCGGATGTGCAACACCACGGGTCCGGCATCGGCATGGCAGATGGCCTCAACTTGGCCCTCGTAAATTAAGTTCAACTCTCCCAGCGCATCATTGGGCACCAGCTCCAGTGAAATCGCGCCCCAAGTCTCGGCCACACCCTGCAAGTACAGATCGCGCTGCTTGCGCAAGATACCCGTGGGCGGCGTCTGGGTCCGATCGACAATTTTCATTGATTGCCGCAATTCGCCAGCCAGCGCCCCCAATACCTCTGCGATCAACGGCGCGGTGACCACCACTTGGGCATTGGGAAACTCCGCTTGGCGGCGAATGGTAGCCACCTCCTCGGTCAGTTGCCGCGTCCGCTCCAACCAGCCGAGGGTGCGTCCCACGGCAGCCGCCCGGGCAGCCGTGGGTTCTGCTTCCAAGAGTCGGCACTGCTTCCGCGCACGGGCGACGTGCGTTTGAAACTGAGCGGGCAGATCGGGTAGCGTGAAGGTGTACGCGGCATCCAAATAAGCATCCATCCGCCGCCGCAACTCCGCAAAAAAATCGCTCTCAATGCCTTCTCGATTGGAGTACATCCACCGCCGTACCAGCGCCAGTTCGGCATAATCAATCGTTTCCGGAGGTCCCAGATTTTTTAGCAACAGGGGCCAACGGAGATGCTCCTGCCAGTACGCGACATCCGGACCACCTTGCTCGGCAAAGGCCTGGTCCACGCGCTGCACCTCTGCCCGCAGGGCCTCTTGGGTCGTTGTAAACCAGGTCAGGTCAGGGCTCTCAAAGCGACCCTCGGCCCCTTCCAAAGGGGAGGCCAAGTCCCCTCGAGACACACTGGCGGTGAGCAGGAGCAGCAGCAGGCAGGTAATCCCGCTGGACACCGCCCGTATTGTTCCTCTCAAGATTCTCATTATTCGTGGCACGGAATCTCCCTGCGAACTTGAATTACGAACTACGTTTCGATAGGGCGACCCCATGCTTACTAGTGTCGCTTCGAAGACCGTATCGCGAGTCGTCTACCCATGGCATTTTTCCTCCGCAAACCAACTTGCTTACCGATCGTACTGCTGATAACGGTCGTAGCGATTCCATCCGCGTGGGCTGCACCGCCAGTGCTCACTGGCCGTTGGGGGGAGACCTGCACACCAGCCCAGCTGGCCTCCAACTATCCCTCCCACCAGGTCCAAGCCCTGGTGGTCGTGGCCTTTTCCACCAGCTGTCCGTTGGCCTTACGACTGGTACCGCAGCTGAATGCGCTGCAGCGGCAATACCATGGGCAAGGAATTCAGCTAATAGGACTGTTTCCCAATGGCATCGACGACCTGAGCAAGATGGCCGAGTATGCGCTCGATGCCGGCCTGGTGTTCCCTGTCTACCGCGATGATTCGGAAAATCCGTGGCATGTTCAGCTCGAACTGACCACCACGCCCAGTGTGGCCGTGCTGGATACTCGAGAGGGTTACCCACAGGCCCGGATGATTTACCGGGGGCAGGTCAGCGGCGCGTGGTTTGGTGGGGGCACCACCAAAAAAACACAACATCACCTGGCGGATGCCTTGGCAAATTTCGTCGCCGGCGAGGAACCGGAGCTCTCGGAAACGGCCGCTTCAGGCTGCCAGATCACAGCCCAATCTTTCCGCGATTTATCGGCATTTTCAGGTGCCACCTATTACGGACAGATTGCTCGGATCCTCCAGCGGAGTTGTCTCAGCTGCCATCGTCCCGGCCAACCGGGGGCCGAACTGTTTGCCCCGCTGGACGAATACGAGATGGTGGCCGGCATGAGCGATGTGATTTTAAGTCGCATCGAAAACCGTCTCATGCCTCCTTGGCACGCGCGGATCGACACCGCCCACGTGCCGGGTGGTTTCGCGGCAGACATCCGTCTTACGGCGGACGAAATCGATACCTTCCGGGCCTGGGTCGAGCAAGGCTGCGTCGCGGGAGACCCCAGCGACGCGCCCGCTCCACTTGCGGCGCCATCGCAGGATGCCTGGGCCATCGGCACACCCGACTTGGTGTTCGAAATGCCCGAGCCTTACTCGGTCCCCATCGATCGTTTTGACGAGTACCAGTACTACCGGATCCCCGCCAATTTTGCGGAAGATCGTTATGTGCAGGGCGTGGAGCTCAAGCCAGGCAACCCGGCCATCGTCCATCACATGGGGGCCATCATTGGCGATTCTTCCACGGGCCTACGGACGGCCAACGAGATGCTCTTAAAACTTTACGGACTTACGGGAGACAAGATCAAAAAGCTGGGAGACTACATCCCGGGCGATCCGTACAACGCCCACGTCTATCCGGAAGGCTATGCCCTCAAGCTGCCGGCGGGTCATGACATCTTCTTCGAGATGCACTACACCCCCACGGGCCGCCCGGAGAAACCGGATCAATCGCAACTGGGGCTGATTTGGGCTCCCGGCAAACCGGCACACGTTTTGGAGACCCAGGTTTTCAATCGCAAGGATCTACGGATTCCGCCTCACGCCCTGCACTACGAGAAGCGCAGCCACTACCAGTTCAGCACGGACGTACTGATCCACGCCCTGGCCCCTCATATGCATTTTCGCGGCAAGGATTTTACACTGTACAAGCTGATTGACCCTGGCACACCGGCGGAGCAGAAACAGCTCATCTTAAAAATCCCTGCCTACGACTTCAATTGGCAGCGGACGTACGAGTTTAAAAATCCGCTTCCCTTACGGGCCGGCGACGCACTGTTGAGCATCGCCCACTTCGACAATTCCCATTACAACCCCTTCAACCCAGACCCCGAAGCGCTCGTGCGATTTGGCCTCCAATCGGAGCAAGAGATGCTGAACCTCCGCGTAAAATTCGAGCGTCCCCAAAAAGGTGTCAGGAACCTTTTATTGGAAAAGGCAAACAAAGGTTCCTGACACCTTTTTCGCTCGTTAGTCTCTTATTTTGGCATTTAAGTCTCCAAAAATGGCCAGTGCTTTTAGATCCTTTTCAAGTGCCGAAAGCATGACCGGAGCCTTCCACGCATTGGTCGAATTGGTGGCATCGATCATCTCCCAATAGGCAATCCAAAACCTGTATCTTCTTTTCAACCAATAATAAGCCTCACCGGTTGTCTTCCCGGCGAGCAAGGCCTTTGCGCCACCAGTCCAGATCTCAAACAAGGCATAGTCCGTGTCCGGTCCTTCGATCGTAACGGCCCACAAAGGGTCCTGGTAGCCGATGTATGAAATACAACCATGCTCGACGGCCCGGGGGCCCAAGACGCTGCCGCTGGAACAGCTTAATGTGTAGACGACGCGACCTCTGAGCAATAAGTCATTGGCCGCAAAATCGTTTCCCGCTTCGGTGAAGGGACTGCTGCAGATCAGCACAGACATATCCTGACCCGTCAAGGTATCATCACCACCGTGCGAGAAATGAAAAAAGAACAGCGGATCATGAGTATCCAGGAATCTGCTTAGTTGCTCCCTGACCGCTCGATCTTCAGTCAGCTCGTGCACGACAAAGTCGCGGCTGTGAGCGTCATTGACAACCTCCGCGCCTGTCCAATATCCATAATCCATCAAAAAAGCAAATCGCTGGTCCGTGGCCTGATCCTCCCAGCGGGGCCTGACGAAGACACCTGTATTGGAACGACTCATTTTTCCTGCCCTCCCTTCCTCATTCTTCTGGCGTGCATCCTCTCCAAGGTTGTCAGAAACTCGCCGCACAACCCTGACTCTTTCAGGAATTCGCTCCTGGTCTTGGATTTCTTGGCAGCGGCCTGAATCTTCTTGACAATCTGTTTGGGCGTATACGACATCGGCTGCGCCGTGTAACTCGCGACGACGACCTTGTCTCTCATGTCATCTGGGACGGTCTCCAACCAGTCCTTAGCCAACTTCGTCAACTCTTCTATCTGCAACATAAGGCACCATCCAAATCTCTCGCAAACTGAGGAAATAGGGGTCCAAATCGAAGGTCCAGCCCTCGCGTCACGGATGAGGCATATCCCGCACCACCCTCGATCACCGGCTGCGGCCGCGCATGTCGAAACCAGCAAGCGCAGGCAACAGACCAAACAGTATCTTCCGCGACCAGCGGCAGCATCGCAAGCAAATTATGTACTTTCGCATGTACAGGGCAGAGAAACTTAGAATCTGCGCGAGAACTCGTGAGTCGAAGTCGACAGCTGCTAACGGACGGTGCTCTCGATTCAGAAATTAACGCAAAAAGTACAACCGGGGGGTGTATTGCATTCCAACACAACGGCTGTAGATTGAACCGTTGCGCGCCTGCGGCGAAAGCTCAAAAGCAATCCCCCTGATGAGGAGAAAAGTCATGACAAAAAAAATGACCTGTATTTTTGCCCTAGTCATCTTGGTGATCAGTGGCTGCTGGCTTGATCGTTGGGGCAAGGGGCCGACAGATCCCGCAAAAGTATACTACTGGTATGCTGATGGCATGGTAAGTCGGGGCAGGTCGGATAATCCAGTGGCATACCCAGTAAATGGCCAGGAGTATTATCCCTGTACTTGTCCTGAATCAAAGAAAATCATCGCCACCGGAATTGCAAAAAATGACCGTGTTTACTACTGGTATGAAGATAATACCACCAGTGTTGGGACGACTGATGAACCGACCAAATACATGACTTATTATCCATCCAATCGGGATACTGCGAGGGAGTTAATTGGTGTCGCGATAGCGGGGAATGATCGAGTGTATTATTGGTATCGTGGCGGCATGAATGCGTGGGTCAGCATAGGAACGAGTAACGACCCAATCAAGTACAGTAAAAACATATGCCCTGCGAACAATGGTTATTGCGAAGCGGACATAATTAAAAAAACAGACGGCTACCTAAATCCCATTGCCGTTGCAATAGATGGTTTTTACGACACTGTATATTATTGGTACCCGGATCAGACGGTTAGTTCCGGAACCAGTGTCGATGCAACGAAGTACAGAAACTATTATGGGTCCAATTTACACAAGGAGGTCGTCGGCATTGCGATCAGGAATGGAAAGTAAGAGGTGGAGAAAAAGGTGCCAGGAACCTTTATTTGCCCATGAAAAAACCCTCCTTGGCTTTTTCGCGGTACATGCAGCCAAGGAGGGTAGGCAAATTATAGCCAGGAGTGGGAAAATATAAAACCGCACTCGAAGC
>CAMYJY010000031.1 GCA_947258835.1 uncultured Pirellulales bacterium | reverse complement strand
GCGGCCGCCAACTGCGAAAACAAAATAGCAAACAAGCCGAATTACCCTTTGAATAGACCATTCTCAAGGAGATGATGTAGTATGAGCGCACGTACCGTAAGCCTTACGTAAGGCATATATCAGCGGCCCGCGAGGTCCCCCCTGACGCCAGGCAGCAACCGCCCACAGTTCCCACAGGAAAAATCCTCGACTACACTTCCCAGCAGGCCACCCGGTGTCCTGCCGCCCTGGTTTCCAGCGGAGGCATTTCTTGGCGGCACTTGGCGGTCACCAGCGGGCACCGCGCGGCGAAGGGGCAACCGGGAGGGAGATCGTAGGGGCTGGGCACCTCTCCGGCGAGCACGGCCAGTTCATGACGCTGGGCCGGATCGGGGACGGGATTGGCCCCCAACAGCGCCAGGGTATACGGGTGCTTGGCAGCGGACGCAATATCGCGGCACGGTATCTCCTCCACCACAAAGCCCAAATACATCACCAGCATCCGGTCACAAAAGTGGTCGATGACCTTCAGATCGTGAGAGATAAACAGCATCGTCAAAGCGAACTCGTCTTGGAGTTCCATCAGCAAGTTCAGCACCTGGGCTTGAATCGAGACGTCCAGCGCCGAAACGGGCTCATCGGCAATAATGAACTCCGGCCGGACCGCCAAGGCCCGGGCAATACCCACCCGCTGCTTTTGTCCACCGGAAAATTCATGCGGGTATTTTGTTTGGGCATCGGTGTGCAGACCCACGATGGCAAACAGTCGCTCGACTTCTGCGGTCAGCTCCGCCCGCGGTACGATCTTGTGAAAGGCCAGCACCTCCCGCACGGCCCGGCCCACGGTCATCCGCGGATTGAGCGAGGCGTGGGGATCTTGAAAAATCATCTGCAGCTGACGCCGCACGGGCAGGAGCTCGGCCGCACGCAAATGACTGATGTTGCGGCCCTGAAAACAAATATCTCCCGCCGTGGCCTCGAGTAAGTGAACAATCAGTTTCCCCAGCGTGGATTTGCCACAACCGGATTCACCGACCACACCGACGATTTCACCTTTCTCGACGGAAAAACTCACCCCGTTGACCGCGTGTACCTGGCGCACGATGCGATTGAATAGTCCGCCGCGCACGGGAAAATGTTTGACTAGGTTCGTCACCTCCAGCAATGCCATCGTTTCACACTTTCCGATTATCGTTCCCATCCATTGAGTTCAGCTCAACGGAAAAAAGCAACGGACTTTACGTAAGTTCGTTTCTTCACTGAGCTGCGGTTGCTGGGCCACGCACTGCGGATCGCGGTAGCTGCAGCGGTCATGAAAGCGGCAGCCGCTGGGCAATTCAAACAAGCTGGGCACCAGGCCTTCGATGGTGGGCAGTCGCGTCTGATGATGGGCCGGCCCGGGTTGGGGAATCGACTCCAGCAAGGCTTTGGTATAGGGATGTTGTGGATTGGCAAACAACGTCTGCACGTCGGCCGTTTCGACAATTTGCCCGGCATACATCACGATCACCCGGTCACAGACCTGGGCAATCACACCCAAGTCATGCGTGATGAGCACGACCGCCGTCTCGTGTTTCTTCCGCAGATCATCCATCAACCGCAAGATTTGCGCCTGGATGGTGACATCCAAAGCCGTCGTGGGCTCGTCGGCAATCAGCAACTCGGGCCCGCAGCAGAGGGCCAAGGCAATCACCACCCGTTGCCGCATCCCGCCGGACAATTGGTGCGGGTACTCGCGATACCGCTGCTCCGGGTGGGGGATCTCGACGGTGCGCAACATCTCCATGGCATGTTGCCGCCGTGCCTGCTTCTTCAGCGTGGTATGGTACTTGAGCGCTTCATCCAGCTGCCAACCAATCGTAAACACGGGATTGAGGGCGGTCATCGGCTCCTGAAAAATCATGGCAATCCGGTTGCCACGAATCGTGCGCATGGTCCGCTCAGCGGCCTGGGCCAAGTTTGTGCCGCCAAAGAGAATTTTACTTTCCGGGCCGATAAAACTATTCCGCTCCGGCAACAGCCGCATGATACTGCGGCTGGTTACGGACTTGCCGCAACCCGACTCGCCGACAATGCCGAGGATTTCGCCACCTCGCACCTGAAACGAAACGTCCTCAATCGCCGTCACGTCCCCCCGGTCGGTGTGAAAACCAACGGAAAGATTCTGGACGTCCAACAGTGGCGGAGATGAATTCATGTGCAAAAACCCAACTAGGTTTCTTGGTGAGCTGCCGCGGTGCGGAAACGGGGGCTGTTTTCTCGGGCTTTACCGGCTTCATGGAGCCCCTGTTTTCAGTTTGAGTTATAAATGTTTGGGGTCAAAGGCATCTTGCAAGGCGTCCGAGAGAATATTGAAGGCCAGCACCAACACAAACATCAGTGCGGTGGCGGTGCCAATCTGCCAAAAAAAACCGGTCATCACGTCGCCATTATTGCCCGCGTCACGAATCATGATGCCCCAGCTGGGCTGCGACTTCACTCCCAAACCCAAAAAGCTCAGGATCACCTCCGACTTAATCGCCCCGATCAACAGCAAGGAAAAATTGATCAGCATCAGGTGCGACGTATTGGGCAACACGTGTCGGAACAGGATCCGCAGGCTGCCAAAACCGGCCGTCTGGGCTGCCTGCACGTATTCCAACTGTTTCAGCTTCATGGTTTCACCGCGGACGACGCGGCAGGTACCAATCCAGAATGTCGCGCAGAATGCCAGATAGACCGGTAGCAAGGTGTCTTTCGCGTCCGAATCGGACGCCGTGAAGGCGTAGGCAATGATCACCAACAGCACCAGGTTGGGAATCGAGGAAAAGGTGGTGACCAGCCACACCACCAGGTGATCGATCCAGCCGCCAAAATATCCGGCCATGGAGCCCAGCACGGCCCCCAACAACACGGACACCAGGGCCGTCACGACGCCGATCTGCACCGCAACCTTGATGGAATAAACGGCCCGAAAACAAATCGAACGCCCCTGGGCATCCGTCCCCAGCAGCAAAGCTGCGTGCTGCCACCACCAATCTCTCCCGACGAGGGGAGCCGCCAGCGCCGCCACCTGACGCTCAAAAGATTCCAGCAGCGGCAGCGCGTCGGGATCGTCATCCAAGCTCTCTACCGCTTGCAGCTGCTCCTGCAGCGCTGCGGCGGATGCGACCATTGCTTGCAGTTCCGCCAGCGACTTGTCGGTCACCCGCACCCTACCCAACTGGATCTCCGCCAGCGCCGCGGCAGGATCGGACCTCTGCAGGGCCCGCCGGACTCGCCCCAGCATGCTGGTGCGCGCAATTTCGTAGCGGCGCTCCGGCGCTTCCTGCAGAAACAATCCCGGCACATTGCTCGGCCCGACCACTTGCGAGCAATCTGCCAGGGACAAGGCATGGCACATCAGCGCCAGCGCGACCATCAGATAACCCGCAATGACCAACATGGCCAAGATGGCCAGCTTGTCACGCAAGAGTTTTTTCGCTTCGCGGGATTTTAAAATTCTGCCAAACATCTGGTCTCAGCGGATAAAAACAAACAACTACTGCAGGCGCACGCGCGGATCGAACACCGCATACAACACGTCCGTCAACAAAATGCTGCAGATAAACAGTCCGGCAAAGATCGACGAAAAGACTTCGATGACCGGAAAATCATTATTGCTGATAGCACTCAAGAGGGCGTCTCCCATGCCCGGGATGCCAAAAAATCGTTCCAGTAAAATGGAACCGGTCACCAGCAGCGGCAAGGTGATCATGATCCTGGTGATGATCGGGATCATGGCATTGCGGAGCATGTGCACGAACATAATTTTGGAACTCGACGCCCCCTTGGACTTGGCCGTGGTGATATAGTCGCGGCCGGTCTCCTCGACCATCACCGCCCGATAAAACCGCGTGTTGTAGCCCATCGAAACAAGGACGCTGATCAGCACCGGCAACAGCATGTAGTAGCACCAGTTCTGCCAGCCGGGCTCATAGCCGTGAATCGAAAATACGGGGCGGCCGAGCAGCCGCCCCAATTGATAGGAGCCAAAGTACTGGCCGAAGATGATGTACACCAAAAAACTGACACTCATGCCCAAAACGGCCAAAAACACCAGCAACTTATCCAGCCACTGTCCGCGGTAAAAGGCCGAGAGCATGCCGATCACCAGGGAAATCACACTCGTCAGCACCAGCGCGGGCAAGGTCAACAGGAGGGAAATGGGCACCGACTTGCGGAGCTGCTCTCCCACCGTCATCCCCGGCTGCGTCCACATCTCCTGGGAAAAATCCAGGGTGACCATCTGCTGGACGAGCGTGCAGTACTGTTCCACGAAGGGCCGATCCAGGCCCAACTCGTGACGTTTGCTTTCAATGGCCGCGGCGGTCGCCTGCTTGCCCATCATGCCCGGCACGGGGTCGCGGACCCGCAGCAAGGACATCACCATCAGCACAATCGCCAGGAAGACGGGAATGTTGTAAATCAGACGGCGAATGACAAAGGCCCACATCGATTAATCATCCTGTCTCTTGTCGACGTTGAGATACTTCGTCCAGTTATGGAAAATTTCCACCGGCTTGCAATTTTGGAGTCGGTCGTGAATTAAATAATTCCGCGTCCGCCCCATCGATCCAATGAAAGGCACATCTTCCACCACCATGTCACGCATCCGTTCGTAAAGTTCGGTCCTCTGCGGGGAGGGCGACATGACTCGGATCCGCTCGTAGAGCCGGTTGTATTCCGCCCGGTCGTAGTTGAAGTTATTGGAACCGGGTGACTTGTACGGACCGTAAAACAGCTGCAAGTTGTTCTCCGCGTCCGGATAATCACTGCCCCAGGCAAAGCCAAAAAAGGGTGCCCGCTTATTTCGCACCGCATCCATCAACGTGGAGAAATCGACCAGACGCACGTCCAGCTGGACCCCGATCCTGGCCACATGCCGCTTGGTCATCTCGGCCATTTCGGGATGCCTGCCCCCGCGACCGGTGTAGTACACGAGTTTTGGCAGACCTTTTCCAGCTGGGTACCCGGCGCGGGCCAGCAGCCGGCGGGCACGGCCTAAATCGGGACCACGGTAAGCCGCAGGCAACACATGCCCCTCGGGATGCCCATCCAGCGAGGGCGGAATGGGACCATCGTAGATGAGATTCAAACCATTGTAAAACACCTCGTTGCGCTCTTCCCAATCGATGGCACAGGAAATCGCTTGACGTAAGCATTTTCGCTGCTGGTCGTACCCGCCAAAATCCGGGTCCTCCAGATTGAATCCATAATACATCAGATCCAGCAGGGGCACGGGCACCGACCGAATGCCTTGCTGGACGTAGTCTTGGCGGAGCTTCCGCGTCCGCTTGATATAGGCCTCTGCGTAATTTTCCGCGGGCACGGTGGTGTAATCCAACTCACGATTACGAAACTTCAGCCACATGGGCTGATAGTTGACATACATCCCCAATTCCACGCGATCCACGAGCGGCAGCCGGCGGTCTGCGTCCTGATAAAAACCCAGCCGCCGATCCTCCAGATAGCCTGGGTAAGGCTCCGTGCCATCCTCGCGGAGCCCCGGATCCGCGGGATAGTACTCCGGCCAATACTGGGGGTTTCTGACAAATGTCATGCGGCTGCCAGATTCCCAATCCTGCAGCAAAAACGGCCCCGTACCCACTGGATGGCGAGCGAACTTTTTCTGATAAAACTCCACGGCCTCCCGCGGCACCACCGAGGTTTGAAACATGGCCAGCGTGTACATGAAGCGATACAAGGGCTGCTTTAAGTGAATCTCGAATTCCTGGTCATTGATTCGTCGAAATCCCTCCACGGGAGCATCGTAGTCAAAGGTTTCGGCATTGTTTTGCTGCTCGCGGTAGGCGTCCAACCCCACCACCGTGTCCTTGAGCAACCACCAACCCTTGGGCTGGTTGCGATCGTCGGCCATCCGTTTGAACGAATAGAACACATCCTCCGTCACCAGCCGTCGACCCCGACCCTCCGGAAAGCAAGGGTCGTCATGAAAATACACATCGTCGCGAAGTCGGAAACGGTAGATTGTGCCCTCCCCCAGCACCTGAGGCATTGCGGCCAACAGCAACGGTTTTAATTCCAAAGGGCGCCGGAGGTAGTGGTATTGGAGCAAGGTTTGGTAGACGTAACTACAGGCTTTGCTGTCGTACTGACTGGAACCCATCACCGGATCCAGTGAATTGGGGCCGGAAGATACGATGGGCAGATGGAGTGTTTTCTCGCCGTGATCTCTTGACGGGGGCGCACAACCCAGCAGCAGGACCAGTCCCGACACACAAATCCCTAGCGTTGGCAGACGGAACATGATCATGCTAGCGGTTGCTCGAACAATGCTCCGAACCGTGGTCTTGGCGTGCTGGCTGGGGGCGGTTGATTTTTTTCGTCCTCGACTCCGGTCGCGGTCAAACGCAGCTGGAGCACGGCCTAGCCGGCACTGTGAGGCTGCGCAAATACGTGGTAGTGACCGAACCGCCAATCGTATCGCAAGTCCCCAATCGAGGTCAACGTGAGACGGCCCGCTGCGCGGGTGAGCGGTGCACTTGGCAGTTTGGTAATCCATTGTGCAACAGCTGGCGTTTCCGGCCCTACGTCATTCCCGCGGAGGCGGGAATCTAGACTCACCGCGCCTGCTACTGGATTCCCGCCTCCGCGGGAATGACGTGGGCATGGACAACCTGGATTCCCGCCTCCGCGGGAATGACGTGGGCATGGACAACCTGGATTCCCGCCTCCGCGGGAATGACGTGGGCGTGGACAACCTGGATTCCCGCCACGGGACGGACGGGGACGACAAGGGGTGCTGGTCTCCCCCAGTTCCCACATGCGGCGAACGGCGCGCAGCCCAGGACCTAGTGGGTGGTGAACGAAAATTCCGCCACGAGCACCTCTTCGACCAGCGAGCGTTGCAGCAACCGATTGATCCGTAGCAGGATGTTACGCCGGAGACGCCGTAAGTCAGGCTCGCTAAAAGCCTTGACTTCCGTTTTACGGGTCGCTGTCAGTACCTGATCTCGTAAACGATGCTGCCATTTTTCCAACCGCTCGGCCGTCTGATCATCGGTCTGCGGAACAAGTGCCAAGTACAGGCTGAAGTTGAGCTTTACCGTCACATTGCTCAGCGGGCGCAAATCGCGGAGCTCAAAGCGACCTAAGTCGACCATGGGCCGAATCGGCGCAGAGGAATCCGATTGTTCCAACTCCGCCGGCTCAACCTCAGCAGCCGCCTGGGCAGAGGCAAAACCCGCCCACCAGGTCCAGCAACCGACCAAGACCACGACCCTAGTCCACCGGTTCCAGATCCACCGACTGCCACGTCGGTCCGGTGGTCCCAGCGGACCGCGGCGGTTCGGGAAGTACACACGGGATGCTTGATTCATACGCATGGCTCGATTTATGGATGTCTGCACGGCCAATGAACCTACCGCTAACATTTTGCTTGCCAAATACGGGCTTCCGTTGGGCGCCCTTGGCTCATTGGCAGCGCACAGGGCAATGGATGGTTAAATGGCTTCCCAACTATCATCATTGATGACCAGCTGCTGAATCCGGTTTTGCCCCAGCAAAGGCCTGAGGGCGTCAATTAAGTGCGTCTTCAAAAGGGTATGCCGATGATCCTTGAGTTCTTCCAGCGTCAACTTGCGACAAACCTTCATGACGGTATCTTGAATCAACCCGACATGGCGCTGGGTGGCAGCCAATACGACCGCCTCGTGCTCGGGTTCCACCACCACAAATAACCTAAACCTTAGTTGGACCCACACAATTTTTTCGCCCTGGCCGGCAACTTGCTCCTTGGCCGCAATCGAAATACTGTGCCTACCGCCTACAGGAATCGCAACTCCCGACTCCACAGGAGCAGCAAAATCCAACCCCTCCAAATAATCATCTAGCGGAGCATCCCCCGAACCTCCACAGCCCCCCAGCAAACAACACACCGCGGCGAAAACCAACGCCGGGCGGCAGAACCTGCCCCCGGCTCGAACGGGGGGCCGCCAGCCAACGCGAGGGCGGCAGTGCCGCCAGCCAACGCGAGCTACCGCTCGGAAGGCATGGGCCCGCTCCCGTTGGTCGCTGTACCGCGCGAAAGTAACAAGCGTTTTCACCACTTGCAGAACGGCAGCACGATACGGTTTGGGGACGCGCAGTAAATTCACAACTTGGTTTGCCCACATTTTGACCAATCAAGTGCCCGTGACACACCCAGGTGCCGGCAGCGTAACATTTTTCGGGGTTCTCTAGGCGCGACATCCTCCCTGAGGCTGCCTCCCTAGGCACTCTCCACAGGACAACACCCGCCAGAGAACCTCTCTGCAACTATAGGTTAAAGCGTGGGCGAGAACGCAACCTATAGTTGAACTAGTCGTGGCAATCCGCGGATTACCAGGGGGGGCGGCAGCAGAACCTGCCCCCGGCTCGAACGGGGGCCGCCGGCCGATGCGAGCTACCACTCGGAAGGTATTGGCCCGCTCCCGTTGGTCGCTTTCATTTGCGCTAGGAATACGGCCAGACAACTGACGATTTTAACGGTTATGCCAAACAAAAGAGCAGGAAAAACATGTTTGTTCGTATCCAGACCATCCTGGCTAGTATCCTTCTGTGCAGCGCGCTGCCAGGATGTTTTGATGCGGAGAGCATGATCGAATCGCACCGGGCGATCGCCATCCAAGCGCGGCTGGAACAGGTCGATTTGGGTACCTATCAGCTGACCTTACCACAACCACCACAAACGACTGCCGTTGCCAAAATCCACTTCCACATCTTCGGCCGAGTTGCCAACCGTCACCTGAAAAAGGTCAACGATGCACTCGAAGAAAACGGCCCCCAACTACGCCATGAACTTATCCTGTCGGCTCGTCAACTGCAGCTGCATGAGATCCAAGACCCGGAGCTGACGGCTTTACGCACCAGAATTCTTGACGTATTCAACGCCACGCTGCCCAATGCGCCCCTGCAATCGGTGGGCTTTTTTAGTTTCCGCTACCTCGACTTCTAAGGCAACAAAAACTGCCTATGGCCTCTTGCTTTCTGGCCAAGTTCTACGTCGTCTTGGCGGGGGTGGGCCCCGGCGGCGGGGAGGAGGCAAACCATCCCATCCAGGACGCGGTTGGGGCAGGCGAACGGGAACTCCTCGATACATTTGTTCGAGCTGCACACGCATTTCCTCCCCCGGCAGTGCCAACAGCCGCTCCTGCTCGGTCTCGGGAAGCTCCGCGGCAAAAAATTCCTCCAGCTGCTGATCGGTAGGCGGCCCCCGTTCGTCAAGTGCCAGGGCACGTTGGCGGCGCTGCTGCCTTACCAATTGGACCACCCGCTCAGCGCGCGCAGCAGCAGAGGGCAGTCGCCGCAGGTCGTCTTGCTCCACGGGCAGCAGGCCTCGCAGCCAGTGCTGAAACTGCAGCATGGTAGGCACCACAGCCGCGTTCCGTGGGGTCGTGATCTGCTGCTGCAAATGTTGCAGGCGGGCCCGCTCGTGGACTGCCAGGCCCTGAAATTGGTTGAACTTGGCGCGCAGGGACGTCAATTCCGCCGGCTGCCGTTGGTCGAGCCAGGCGACCCGCTGAGCAACATCTTGCAGGCGGGCAAACTGCCGGGCGCTGGCCTCTAGCCGGATGGCTTCTGCCGGGTCGTACCACGGCGGCGGCCCCAATTCCTGCTGCAGGAGCCGCAAAAACAACGGGTCCTCAAATTGTCGGTATAGATTGACGTAGTGGATCACCGGCAAATTGGCCACCAGTTGCTGATGCGGATCCGGCCACAGCCAACGACCACAGACCGCACCGCAGAGCGCCGCGGCAGCGAACACCAGCACCGTCCCCCACCGGCGAGCGCTGCAGCGTCCCATCACGGCCAGCCAACGCCGTCCCAGCGGTAGCCCGTCCGGGGTGGCGGACTCCCGTTCCAGGGGGGCCTGGTCGCCCTCAGCCAGCGCCAGTTCCATCGTCGTCTGGGAAAAACTGGCTGCGACGGTGACCGCTGGCAGTGCATCCAGCACGGCCCAGGACCGCTCCAGCTCTTGCAACTGCTGACGTAGGGCCGGATCGCTGGCCAGTCGCCGCTCGACTTGGGCGCTTTCCTCCGCCGAGAGCTCGCCGTCGAGATAGGCCACCAGCTGCTCCGACGGCTGGGAATCGTCGCGTGGGGAATCGCCGTGAGGTGCGGTGGTACGCATAACTACCCGTCGTCCCGAGTAGGAAATAGCCCTTGGCGCAAATAGGGTGCCAACACCTCTCGTAAGTTTGCCCGGGCTCGCGTCAACAACGACTTGATGGCGGCTGGGGTCATCTCCATCACTTCCGCAATTTCTTCGTAGCTGAGATGCTCGAATTTATTCAGCAGCACCGCCATCCGCTGGCGTTCGCTCAACTCGCTGACGGCCAACCGCACCACCTCGCCCAGCTCTGCCGTGGCAAGCTGGCGGGTGGGCATCAGGCCACTGGCTGCCAGGGCCTGGGCTGCCAACGGATTGACTTCCCCGGCACCACTGTCCTGGGCCACCAGGTTGAATTCTTTGTTCCGCGCCCGACTCCGCAGCGCGCCCAGGGCGACGTTACGGGCAATGGTGTACATCCAGGTGGAAAACTTGGACCCCGGCACATAGCGGCCCCGTGCTTTGTAGATCCGCAAAAACACGTCCTGCGCCAGGTCCTCGGCCAGATCGCGCCGTCCCACCACATGCGTCATCCAGGCAATCAACCGCTGCTGATGCCGCTGCACCAGCTCTGCAAAGGCCTCCGCGTCATTTGCCCGCACTCGCAACATCAACCGCACATCGGGATCTTGCCGGGTGTAACGCTGGGCAGTGGAATCGCTGATCGACAACCGCTCACCCCACTACAACAAACTCTCCAGCAGCAGCCGCAGTTTGCGGAGCTCGGCACGGTGATCTTGGCCGTCGATGGGAGGCATGTGGATGGTCAACGCACGGTCGTAGCCCTCGTGGGACAACTGGCTCAGTAGCTTGCCGTAGTCAATTTCGCCCTGCCCCACTCGAACATTGAACTCGGTTTTGGTGGAATCACGCAAGCGGACGTGGTAGACGTAGGGCATCACCTTGGCAATATCACGCCCTTGCCAGGGACCGGTGACGTAGTGCGAGGGGTCGAGAGCCAAGCCCAAACCCTTCACATTGTCACACAGCACCGTGGCCGTGGCAGGATCTTCGGTCATGCAGCCGATTTCGGTTCGCAGCGCCACCAGGCAACTCTCAAACGAAGCAATCCGGACCAGTTCTCGTAAACGCTCGATTTCCGCGTTAAAGGGGGTCCCCAGCTCAGCAGCCGGCACCACCAGGGGGACCACTTTCAGGGACTTTGCCAACTTGCAGCAGGCGGCAAACCGCTCATAGTACTTGTCAGCCGCGGCCAAGTCCGCATCGGCGGATTCGCCCTCCGTCTGATCAATACTGAGGGCGGATACGGTCAAACGGCTCGTTTCGCGGCAGGCGTTCCCCGCGACTTCCACGTTCTCCAGCACGGCAGACGGCTTGACCAACCCCCGACCCGTTTCGTGAATAGGCAGCTCCACCGCCGTGAATTCTAAATCCACCAACTGGGGAAAAATCTCTTCCCGGGGCAAATGGGGAAAACTATCTGTCGATGCACATACAAACAACGCTCAACTCCTGCTGCTCTGCCACTAAAAACACCGGACCGCTCCCGGCTACGTACGCTACTGTAGCGGCTAAGATGCTGGAGTGGCAACACCGGCCCCCCAACAAGGGCGGTAAGAGGGGGCTGCTATCGTTGTCCTCCCGCAGCCAACCTGTAGAATAGCAGCCAGTGCCTGTTGACTTATGTGCACTTCCCGAGATGGCGGCCTCCGGCCGCCATCTCGGGAAGTGCACATTCTTTATCTATTATCCAACCGGAGTTATTTTTATGTCTAGCGTGTCCCCCTCGGCCCCCGCCCCGCAGCCCCCTGCAGGACATTCCGAGCCAACGACGGTGCCGCAAGTTATTATCCAGCAGCAGGCATCGGCCCTCGGCCGCTATGGCAAATTCTTGCTGATTTTGTTGGTCCTGGCCGGGCTGAGCTTGATTGGCCTGATCTCGAGCTATCAAAGCTATTTTAGCCCACCCGGCGGCCCGCAGGAACGCTATCACTCTCTCTCCAAAGAAGCCACGGAAAAAATCGCCATCGTCACGATTGCGGGCACCATTATGGAGGGCGAAGGGTTCGTCAAAAAACAACTTGACCGCATCCGCGACGATGAGAACGTGGTGGCCATCGTGCTCCGCATCGACTCACCGGGAGGCACGGTCACGGGCAGCGATTATCTGTACCATCACATCCGGGAGCTGTGTGCAGAACGTGAGCTGCCGCTGGTGGTCAGCATGGGCAGCATGTGTGCCAGCGGTGGTTATTATATTGCCATGGCCGTGGGGGATGCAGAGAATGTGCTCTTTGCCGAACCCACCACGTGGACGGGTTCCATCGGGGTGGTGATCCCTCACTATGATTTGTCGGGCCTGCTGGCCGAGCTGAGGGTTAAAGACGATTCCATTGCCAGCCACAAGTACAAATTGATGGGCAGCCCCACGCGGGTGCTCGATCCGGCGGAACGCGCCGAGGAGCGTAAACTTTTTCAAGAACTGGTGGACATCAGTTTCGCGGGATTTAAGGAAATCGTCCGTGGTGGTCGACCTCAGCTGCGGGCCGACGACGAAGCGCTGGACGCCGTGGCCACCGGACAAATCTTCACGGCCGCCCAGGCAGTGCAAAATGGCTTGGTCGATAAAATCGGCTTTATCGAAGCCGCCATCGAGCGGGCTGCCGAATTGGCCGGACGCCAGACCGACGAGGTCCGCTGCATTAAATACTCCAAACCACCGGCCTCTCTCAGCATGCTGCTCGGTCGCCCAGCGGCACCAACCGGTCTGTGGAATGCGGACCTCGGCACGCTGCTGGACCTCACCGCACCGCGCGCCTACTATCTCTGCTACTAATCTGGGTTGACCCGAGTCGGTTTGTCTGCAGCCCCCCCTCACCTACTGAATGCCATCGACGACGCGCTGGCCGCCTATGCCACCGCGGCCGGCCTGCCGCGTTTTCGTCGCCAGCAGGTCCGCCAGTGGCTGTTCCAACACCGGGCGGCCGACTGGCAGCAAATGACCAATTTGCCCCAAGCCTTGCGGGATGAACTGGCCACCGCGCTGCCCCTATGGACCACGACCATTGTCCAGCACACGCAGGCAGAGGACGGCACCGAAAAGCTCTTGCTGGGATTGGCTGCCGGGGGCCAAATCGAATGCGTGTTGCTGCGCGATGGGGTGCGGCGGACGATCTGCATTAGTAGCCAAGTCGGCTGCGCCATGGGATGCGTGTTTTGTGCCAGTGGGCTGGACGGTGTGGAGCGGAACTTAACGACCGGGGAAATCGTGGAGCAGATGCTCCGCTTGCAGCAGTTGTTGTCGGCGGACGAACGGCTCAGTCATATCGTGGTGATGGGGATGGGCGAACCGCTGGCCAACCTGGACGCCGTGCTTCCCGCCCTGGCTGAAGCGCATCGCCCCGACGGCCTGGACATCAGCGCGCGTCGGATCACGATTTCCACCGTGGGCCTACCGCCGGCCATCGATCGGCTCGCCCAGCATGAGGTCTCCTACCGGCTGGCCATCTCGCTGCATGCCCCCAACGACACCTTGCGGAATCAGTTGGTGCCGGTCAACGACAAGATCGGCCTGACGAGCATCTTGGCGGCGGCCGACCGCTACTTTGCCGTCGCGGGGCGCCGCCTGACCTTTGAGTACGTCCTGCTGGCCGATGTGAATGACCAACCGCAGCACGCCCGGGAGTTGGCCGGTTTGCTCACCGGTCGCGAAGCCCTGCTCAATGTGATTCCTTACAACCCGGTTGCCGGCCTGCCATACCGCACCCCCAGCCACCAACGTCAGACCGCGTTTCGTCAGATCCTGGAGGGCAGCGGCGTGCGGGTCCGCTTCCGCCACCGCAAGGGCGACAAAATCAACGCCGCCTGCGGACAGCTCCGCCGCGCGCAACAAATCGCGGGTGAGGTGGACCCCAAAAAC
>CAMYJY010000030.1 GCA_947258835.1 uncultured Pirellulales bacterium | reverse complement strand
CCACATTCGTGAGCGTCTCTCCGCAGCCAAGTCGCTGGAGTACTAGCATCCACAGAGTTACCAGAGTTGTATAAACGGTATGCGGAGAGGATGGCTGCAACCGATTCAATTCTTCCTCTGGAATCAACTCCCGAAGCAGGTTAATTGCCGAATGAAGCTCGGTTTTACTGAGAGTGGTAGCATCCTTGGTCATTTGCGCGTGTTCCCTGACAATTTGGCAGTCAAAATCAATTGTCAAGAGATTGCGCAAATCCCGTGCCAAAACGGGGCCTGGAGACGAAAATCTTTGAAAAAACCAAAGTAAGTGGCATTGGGCTATCGCCCACCGGCTAAGTTCTTTTTGGCTATCTCTGTACGGCGCGTGTGGCCAAGCGCACCTGGGCACGGGCCTGATCTTGGCTGCGTTGGCGGCGGGCCACTTGATCTTCGCCGCTGGCGGAGCGGCTGAGCGCGCTGCGGAGCTGCTCGGCGGCGACTTCGGCATCGAGCTCCGTGATGGGCAGGCAGCGCTCGGTGAGGACGGAGACGACATTGTCGGCCACCTGCACAAAACCACCATCGGCATAATAACTGGAGGTTTCTTCGCCCGAGCGGAGCCGCAGCTCACCATAGCCCAGCCGACCAATCAGAGGGCTGTGTCCCAGACCAATTCCGATCTCACCATCGTACAGCGGCAAGGCCACAAACTCGGCCTCAGTATCCAGCACCGTCGCCTCAGGAGTAACAACAATGCACTGCAACATAGAAGTAGCCATAGCGAAAGATTTTCAAGATTTGGAATTCAAAAAAATTATAGCGACTAGCGGCTAGAAGCTAGAAACTCGCGCCTCGCAACTCGCAACTCGCGCCTCGCAACTCACTTCTGCCCCTTCTTCCATTGTTCTTCAGCCTGCTCGATGACGCCGACATACATAAAGGCGTCTTCGGGCAGGTGGTCCCACTTGCCATCACAGATTTCCTCAAAACTGCGGATGGTATCTTCCAAGGGCGTGATCTCGCCCGGCTTGCCGGTAAACACCTCGGCCACCAGGAACGGCTGGGACAAAAAGCGTTCGATGCGGCGGGCCCGATGCACGACCAGCTTGTCCTCTTCGGAGAGTTCATCCACACCCAAAATGGCAATGATATCTTGCAGTTCGCGGTAACGCTGGAGGGTGGTTTGCACGCGGCGGGCACAATTAAAATGCCGGTCCCCCACGTACTGCGGATCCAAAATCCGGCTGGAGGAGGCCAGGGGGTCCACGGCCGGGTAGATACCCTTTTCGGAGATCGAGCGTTCGAGATACAGGAAGGCGTCCAACTGCCCAAAGGCCGTGGCCGGGGCGGGATCGGTCGGATCATCGGCGGGCACATACACGGCTTGCACCGACGTGATGGCGCCGCGTGTGGTCGAGGCAATCCGTTCTTGGAGGGCGCCCATCTCGCTGGCCAGGGTGGGTTGGTAGCCTACCGCCGAGGGCATCCGGCCCAGCAGGGCGGAAACCTCACTCCCCGCCTGGGAGAAGCGGAAAATATTATCGACAAACAACAGGGTGTCGGCTCCCGTGGTATCGCGGAAATACTCGGCCATGGTCAAGGCCGAGAGGGCCACCCGCAGGCGGGCACCCGGCGGCTCGTTCATCTGGCCAAAGACCATGCAGGTTTGGTCGATCACACTCCGCCCGGTATCTCCAATCTTGGCTTCCTGCATTTCCAACCACAGGTCGGTGCCTTCTCGTGTCCGTTCGCCCACACCCGCGAATACGGAATAGCCACCGTGTGCCGAAGCAATGCGGGCGATCAATTCGGTCAGGATGACTGTCTTGCCGAGGCCCGCACCACCAAAGAGGCCTGCTTTACCACCGCGGACAAAGGGGGTCAGCAGATCCACCACTTTGATACCCGTCTCAAACAGCTCGGTCTTGGTGGACAGACTGTCCAGCGCGGGCGAATCGCGGTGGATCGGCCAGCGTTCATCGGCCTGGACCGCACCACGTCCATCCACCGCCTCGCCGATGACGTTGAACACGCGTCCCAACGTGGCTTCTCCTACCGGCACCGAAACGGGTCCGCCCGTGTCCAGACACTCCTGACCACGGACCAAACCGTCCGTGCTCCCCAGGGCCACGCAGCGGACACGGCCACCGCCCAGTTGCTGCTGCACCTCCCCGGTGAGGTTGATGGTCACCCCTTTATGCTCCGACTTCACCTGGACGGCGTTATAAATTGCCGGCAATTGGTCCTCGGCAAATTCCACGTCGAAGGTAGAACCGATCACTTGAGTTATGTGGCCAATGTTTTGTGTTGCAGTTGCCATGGTGGAAATAAGGGTTGGGTTATGGAAAATAAGAATACGGTAATTTTCTGAAGTGTATGGAGACCTGGTCTCTCGCCTATTTCAGTGCTTCGACACCGCCAATGAGATCCATCAGCTCCGAGGTGATGCGACCTTGACGGGCCCGATTGTATTGCATGCTCAGACTTTTAATCAGTTCGCTGGCATTTTCCGTGGCGGCCTTCATGGCCACCATCCGAGCTACCTGCTCGCTCACGGCCGAATCCAAAAAACACTTAAACAGCTTGGCCTTAAAGCTGGTGGGGACAACCTCCTCCAAAATACTCTCGGGCGAAGGTAAAAACTCGTACTGGGACTCGTGGGTCGGGCTTTCCGGGACTGCCGTGGAGCCACCAGCGAGCGAGCCGAGGGGCAGCAAGGTCTCTACGGCCACCTGCTGGCGGGCCACGCCATGGAATTTCATGTAGACGATATCCAGCCGGTCGATTTTTCCAGCGACATACTCGTCCAGATACCGATTGGCGATGACGTCCACCTCCGCGAAGGAAGGCTTATCTTCAAAATGCGTGAATTCTTGCGCGATCTGCTGACCGCGGAACTTGAATCCCGAGATGCCACGTTTGCCGGCGATCTCCAGCCGGCAAGCCGGCACGGTCTCGTTCAGCTTTTCCCACTGTCGCAGACCAGTGCGGATCAGGTTTCCGTTGAAACCGCCGCAAAGCCCACGGTTGGCGGTGAGCAGCAGCAGCGCCGCTCGCTCGGTCGTTTCCCGCTGCTCGAGCAGCGGATGACTGACGGTCAGCCCGGCCTGCGTTAAATCCGTGACCAGCTGGGTGATGCGCTGGGTATAGGGCGTCGCCGCCGCGGCACGGTCCATGGCCTTTTTAAATCGCGCAGTGGCGATCAGCTCCATCGTCCGCGTAATTTTACGAATATTGCGGATCGACTTGCGACGTTTATCGAGTTCTCTAGGATGGGCCATGGGCTGGGTCTATCGCAAATTTCGAAAATGTGTTGTGCTGCCAGCGGGTCGCACTGCGTGGCTCCACTTGGTTTGCACGTGGATCCCAACCGCGTCGTAAGCTGCTCTAGCGCCGACTAACAACGGGTATTTTGGGCTAAACTTTTCTGTTTTCCACCTGCGTATTGCAGGTTGAATTCATTGATGGAGTCCTCAATCTGCTTGGTCAGCTCGTCGTCCAGGTCCTGTTTTTCCGCCAGTGCCTCACGAACTTCCGACTTCTGCTCTCGCATGAAGGTCAAAAACGTCTCTTCCCACTGAGGGACTTCGCTGACAGGAACTTGGTCTAAAAATCCGCGCGTGCCGGCAAAAATGGCCAAGACCTGGTCGACCACGTGCAGCGGCCGGTACTGCCCCTGTTTGAGCAGTTCGACCATGCGGTAGCCACGATCCAGGCGTGCTTGGGTGGCCGGGTCCAGCTCGGTTCCCAGTTGGGCAAAGGCCTCCAGTTCGCGGAACGCGGCCAAATCCAAACGCAAACCACCCGCCACTTTTTTCATGGCCTTGATCTGGGCGGCCCCCCCCACCCGCGAGACCGAAATACCGGCGTTCATGGCGGGCTTCACGCCCGCAAAGAACAGGTCCGGCTGCAGGTAAATCTGCCCATCGGTAATGGAAATCACGTTGGTCGGGATGTAGGCCGACACCTCACCTTCCAGGGTTTCAATGATCGGCAGCGAGGTAATCGACCCTCCGCCCAGGTCATCGGAGAGTTTGGAGGAACGCTCGAGTAGGCGGCTGTGGCAATAAAACACGTCGCCCGGAAAAGCTTCCCGGCCGGGTGGACGTCGCATTAACAGCGACAGTTCGCGATAGGCCACCGCCTGCTTGCTCAAATCATCGTAAACCACCAGGGCGTGTCCGCCAGCGAACATAAAGTGTTCCGCCATCGAGGTCCCCGAATAGGGGGCAATATACTGCATGGGTGCGGGGTCACTGGCCCCCGAGACGATCACCGTGGTGTAATCCATCGCGCCTGCGTCACGGAGTTTCTCCACGACACCGGCCACCGTCGACTCTTTCTGGCCGATCGCCACGTAAAAGCATTGAACGTCCGACTCCCGCTGATTGATAATCGCATCGATGGCAATCGCCGTTTTGCCCGTTTTTCTGTCTCCAATGATCAGTTCGCGTTGACCGCGCCCGATGGGCGTCATGGCATCCACGGCCTTGATGCCGGTCTGCAGGGGCTCACAGACGGGCTGGCGTTCGGCCACCCCCGTGGCAATGGTTTCCACGTCCCGACGATTTTTCGTCACGATCGGACCTTTGCCATCCAGCGGGTTGCCCAAAGGGTCCACGACGCGTCCCAGCAGTTCCTCACCTACGGGCACACTTAGCAGCTGTCCCGTGCTGCGGACTTCTTCCCCTTCGTTGATTTGCAAGTAATCGCCCAGGATAATCACCCCCACGGAGTTTTCTTCCAGGTTGAAGGCCAGCCCGCGCACGCCGCTGGCGAATTCGACCATTTCGCCGGCCATCACGTTGGAAAGACCGTAGACCTGCGCGATACCATCCCCGACTTCCAACACCCGTCCCACTTCGCGAACATCGATTCGCGAGGCAAATTGTTCAATCTCTTGTTGGATTACGGAAGAAATTTCATCACTTTTGAACTTCATCAAAGCTCTCCGAAAGGAAAGTAGTTTCTTGTGTTTAAGTTTTAAGTTACGGCCCTCATGATTCCCTGAGCCGTCATGATTCCATGAACTGTGCTGGGCAAGTCTGAATCGCCTCCGCGGCCCGCGCCACCATGGCTCGGCGTGATCGCTCCAGCATATTGCGCGTGGAGGCATCATAGACTTTATCACCCACGCGGACGACAAATCCCGCCAGCAAATCTGGATTGATCCTGGTTGAAATGATCGGCTCCAGCCCCCAGGCGGTGCGGAGCGTACGGGCCACCTCTTGCTGCAGGGAACGGTCGATAGCCACGGCCAATTCCAACTCCACCGGCACGCGATTGCTCCGCTGCTGCCACAGTGTGGCAACAGCGCTGACCACCTCACGCAAAATATTGAGCCGTCCATGCCTGGCCAGCACCTGCAAAAAATTGAGCGTGGTGGTCGCCACGCGCGTTTGAAACAGGCGGCGCATCAGAGCCAGTTTTTCTTCTTGCGAGACCAGCTCCGACGCCAGGATATGTTCCAGGGCGGGAAACTTGTCCAGGACCTCGGTCACGACGGACTGCAATTCGTCGAGGACCGCATCTTCTTGCGAGCCGGCCGCGTCCAAAACCGCCTGCGCGTACACGCGGGCCAGTTTTTCGACATCCACGTCAAAGACGGTATGTCGGCCGGTGCTGGTTGCTGAAGAATCGGTCATCACAAAGTTATCCCATCATCTTGCATCACACGTTTTTGTCGGGGGTACCATGGGCCAGCGTGCCCAAAGCCTCACGGACCAGAGCGGCTTGCTGCTTGGGCGTAACATTTTGCCGGATCACTTTACCGGCCAGATCCACGGCCAGATTGGCGCTGGTTTCGGCCAGGCCTTTGAGGGCTTGGTTGGCCGCCTGCTCGACATCGCGTACCGCCCGCTCCCGCTGCTGATCGGCCTGCTGCTTGGCCTCCGCCAAAATCTGGGATTTGGTGTAGTCCGCATCGCGGCGGGCTTCCTCGAGCAGTTCACGCACCTGGTCAGCCGCCTGCGCCAACTTGGCTTGCTGCTCGGCCACCAACTGCTGGGCAGCTTCCCGCTGCTCAGCGGCCGCGGCAATATTACGCTCGATCCGCTCCTCCCGCTCCACCAGCGCCGTGGAAATAGCAGGCCAAGCAAACTGACCTAGCAAGCACATCAACACGCCAAAGGTAATCGCGGTCCAGATCGCCAGGTCCGGATCAATGGCTAGCGGATTCGGCTCGCTCGCTCCCCCGTGGGCAGCAGCCTCGGTCGCCTGACCGTGCTGATGGGCAGCGTGCTCCGCCCCATGGTCCTCAGCCGCACGGCAGGGTGCGCACAACATAACCATCACGCCCAGCACCAGCAGGCGGCAGTGCGGCCGACCCCTACGAGCTACCGCTCGCAGGACACTGGCCCGCTCCGGTTGGTCGCTGGAATTCGCGGGGGCATCAATAAATTTGGCCCCTCGCAGTACGGAGAATAATCGCGCAAAAATCATGCCTAACACCTTCTTATCCACGGGCCCAGGGGGCAAACATGCCCCGCGCCAGACCATGCACGTGGCGGGCACGGGAAAGCTGGCCCAACGCCGCAGGGTTCCCTCGGACGGATTGACTCAAAGTGAAAATAGGTATCCCTAGTGCTGGCTGGTTTGGGCCGGAAAAGCCCATTCCATCGAACTCGCGGCCAGTATTCGTTGTGAGCCGCCGTGGTGCGGGAATACGGCCTGAGGGTGCGGGCTTTACCGGCTTCATGGAAGCCTTGTTTCCAGTTTGAGGATCTACTAATTGAACAACATACAAACAATCAGCGCGAAGAACGTCGCACCTTCAATCAAAGCGGCCGCAATGATCATCGCGGTCTGGATGCTGCCGGCCGCCTCGGGTTGCCGCGACATACTTTCCACCGCTTGTCCACCAATGCGGCCAATTCCCAGACCAGCACCGATGATCACCAGCCCCGCACCGAGAGCCGCCCCTAGGTTCATGCTAAAACCACCGGCAACGGCAGCTGCTGCACCAGCATCCTGCTGGGCCATGGCGGGTACCACAAATACGAATGCGGCCAGACAAAACATAAAAATTCGCATCAACTTGAACACGGTTGAAAACTCCTTTACTGAAGGTAGGACCGAAAATTGACTGGATGTCGTACGTCACTAAAAATTTCAAACTGAAAACGAGGCCTCCATGAAGCCGGTAAAGCCCCAGAAAACAGCCCCCGTTTCCCCACCGCGGCGGCTCACCAAGAAATCTGGTTGTGAGGCCGGATGGAGTGGGCTGTTCCGGCCCAAACCGGCCGGCACGAGGCATACCTGTTTTCACTTTAAGTAAAAATTACTAGTGCGGATGCACGGCTGCACCAATAAATAACGCGGACAAAAAGGTAAAAATGTAAGCTTGCAAAAACGCCACAAACAGCTCCAGCATGCTCAGCGCTGTCGCGCCCAACACACTGGCCAAGGTAACTCCGCCCCAGATCGCAGCGCCCGCGGAGGCACTGGCACCAATGAAGGCAATGATTACGGCCAGGACCACATGTCCGGCCATCATATTGGCCAAGAGCCGGACGGCCAAAACACCATGTTTTACCAGCAGGCCAAAGACCTCGATAGCGAAGATAAAGGCTTTCATGAAAGGGGCAATTGCCGCCGGCAGCTCCATCTGCGGCACCTGGGCTTGCCAAAATCCGACCACGCCCAATTGCTTCATGCCGGATCCCACCACCACCACGAACGTGATCAAGGCCAGCGCACCCGTGGTGGCCAAGGCCCCCGTGGGGGATCCCATCCAGGGAATCATACCCATCAAATTGCAGCCCAACACGAATAAAAACATGGTCCACAAAAAGGGCACAAAACGATCTGCATCGTGACGGCCGATACAAGGCCGTGCGACCTCATCCCGGATGAACAGCAAAAAGACCTCCAGCAGATTCCAAAGTTTCCCCCGTGCGGCCGCGCCTCCCCGCAGGGTTCTGGCCAGCCCGTAAAACAGCAGGAAAATAATGCCGGCGACCACCACTTCCAGGACCATGAACTTGGTCAGCTGAAATTCCAGCGGCTGAATCGTCTGGTCAATCAGCTCCACCCCCGTGTGGGCCTCCAGCAGGGGCTGCTCCAACTGGAAAGGCTGCGGGATTTTCACATGCCCGTGCGCTTCTGGGGAGGTCAGCATTTTGGGCAAGTGGAATTCGGTAGCGTCTTCCACATGACCAAAGAGATGCTGCGGTGAGAGAGGATCGGACATGATTTCAACAGCTGGGTGGGGTGCGGCAGCGGTCCCTGCCATGGTGGTCAACTACATGGTGGTCAACTACATCGTGGTCAACTACATCGTGGTCAACTACATGGTGGTCAACTACATCGTGGTCAACTACATCGTGGTCAACTACATGGTGGTCAGCTACATGGTGGTCAACTGCGTTTTGAGTGGATCTCGATTTTGGAATACTGAAAAAACTTCAAGCACAACGGCGTCTCAATCGCCAGGGTGATTAAATAAAAAATCACCATATAACTAGCAAAACTGCGGGTGAGATCACGGCTGCCAGGGAGCAGGCTGCCCCGGAGCAGGCTATCCGGGAGGATGTGGGCCTGCTGGCCCACGGCCAACAGCAGACAAACCAACAGCAGCGGCACCATCCGCGCCGCCATCCCGCAGAGCATGGCTGGGAGGGGCCTTCCTTGCCGAGCTTGCCAGGCCGTCACGCCCAATGCCAGCAAACCGGCAGCGACACACAGCGCGGCGGCCAGCCCTGCCACGTGCAAACCGGCCGTTCCCCACGACCAGCACACCCACGTCAGCACCAGAGCCGAAGCGGCGGCGGCAAGCACCACAAACCGAACTGCGCAAGAGATAAACCCTTGGTCCAGGCCGCCGGGCATCCGCTGCCAGCAAGGGTCGTTCACGGGTGAAAATCCTTCTGGTTAATTATTTCGCGAGAGGGCCTGCTGGACGCACTACGGGTTTGCACTGCGCGTCAAATGGAGCAAGTGCTTCATCGCCACGAAAAACCCACAGGCGAACCCCGCCAACATGACTACAAATTTGGTGCCCAGATGCGTATCAATCCAATATCCGACCAAGCCCGGGACGACCATCTCGAAAGAGATCGTCATAATGCGAGAGACCCACTGTGCAGCGCGAGCTGCCGGTGTGCGGCCATCTGGCAAATCAGTCATTCGTCCCCAAGATTTCACCTTAGGCGTTCGCGTAGGTTCTCTAGCCCACCTAACGTCGCCCAATGTAATTGGGAACCTAGAATGCGCGAAGGGGAATTCGAGCAAATTTCCACAAAGTCTTCCCACCAGCGCCCAGCCACGGCTAACGAACTGTTCCGCCGCTACGCCCCGCGGCATGGGAAGGCTGATTGTTTTCCCAACCCATGTCCTCGACGTAGAAGCGAGTGGTCTCTTCCACGGCCAGCTTGGTATCCAGCTCGCGGCAGAGGGCCTCTGCGCGGAAGATATGGGTTCCTGGCTGGGTGGCGACGGCCCGAATTCGCAGCCGCAGTTCATGCTGCGGTGGCAATTCTTTCACCGGCTGGAAGGTGACTCGGCCATCACGAATCGTGAAGGGAGCCCCTTCCACGGATTCCGGATCAATGCCTTCCGAGAACAAGCCAATAATGCTCAGATTTTGTGCCGCCGAGGTGCCGCGATTGCGTACGCAGACATCGTACACGACTTTTTCACCAACGGCCGCCGGTCCCGGGGGATCGTCCACTTCGAGCTTCAAGTCGGCCACGGCCTGCACCTGGGTTTGAAAACGCTGGACATCACGCAGGGCACCATCGGCGGTCTCCGCGACCACTTCAAAGCTGTTTGCTCCCGGTCGCACGAGTTGGCAGCGGACCTGAATAAACTGCTCTTCAGCAATATCCATCCCCTCCAATTGCCAACTTAAGACGCCCTGCTCCGCATCCAGCACGTGCCCCTCACTGGCTGCCACAAATTTGGCGGCTTCCGGCAGGCGCACCTGCAATTGCACAGGATCGGTCAAGGCGGTGCCTGGATTATTCACACGAAAATAGTAGGCCGCGACGGTCCCGGCATACTTGTTTTTGGGTCCGCGCCAATCGACGGCCAATTCCGCTTTACGACAAAACACGTTTTTGATGGCATCGGCGGAAAGACCACCGGCCGCGGTGGCGTTGGCCTTGATCACCAATTCGCCAGCTTCGCGGGCGGTAAGTTCCAGCTCAATTTCTGTTTCCTCACCGGGCTGCAAGTTCCCCATCAGCTGACTGGGAGCGGAGTCGGGGCTTCCTCCGGGAGGAATCAACCGCACCGAGATATTTTCCGTGGGACCCGTCCCGGGATTGCGAATGGTGAGCGCGTACCGCCGAGGCTGGTCAAAGTACACTTCATCCGGTCCTTGCAACGTCAATTCGAGTTTCGGCTCCTGCACCTGCACCTGCGTCTGGGCCTTGACAGCGGACTGGCTCCATTCCACGCCCAGATCCAGCGGCCGACTACTGCGCGGAATGAGTCGCAATTTCAATGCTTGTGAAGAATTGCCGGGCAATCCATCAAACCTCCACTGGATGGCAACTCCCGCACCCTCGGTCACGCGACGCTGCACCTTACCCCGCGTGGTCACGGCGGCCACCACTTCGGCCCACTCAGGGACATGGATCATCGCCGACAGCTGCCCCGCAGCGTGACTACTCGTATTTTCCAGCGTCACTTCGTAGGCCGCTTCATGCCCTACGAGGATGCTGCGCGGGCCTTCCACATGCGACACAATCACCGGTTGCTGGTAGCTACTATGGAGATCGCCGTCGGCAGCCGACCGCGTCGTCAGCACTTTGGGGGGAGCGAGCTTCGCCCTTTCATCAGGTGACATAAAGGCACGTTGGGCGGCTTGGTCGCGTGGATCGATCTTGTTTTCCTGCACCACGGGCACGGGGGCCATGGGCTGGGATTGCTGGAACTTTGGAGGTTGCTGGGAAATCTCCGGTACTGTGGGCACAATGGTGGCGATGGGTTTTTCCTCGAGGGCCGGGGCGCTGCTGGGCGCGGATCGCTTTAAAGCTGCCTGCTGGGACCGTTCGGCTTGCACGACCTCGCTGATTAAGGCTTCTCGCAAATCGAGACTCTGCCGCGGGCTCGGCCTGCTGGCCGTCTTTTTCCGCGGAGCTGATGTCGCCGAGGGCTGGGGAGCCTGCTGAGCTGCCTGGGCGGCGGCCTGCTGGCGGCGGGAGCTGGGCTGACGCTTGGCTGCGGCATCTTCAGCTTCGGCGAGCACTTGTTGTGCCGGCTCTATCTGTTCTTGAGCCAGGGGCATGAAGCCGGCCACGGCCAGCGGTGAGCCATCCTTGGAGTCCAGCTCGGTCCCGTCGGTCGCAAGCTGGCCTGGCGCGCTGCCAACCCGCGTCAGGCTGGCTGAGCGTGGAGAACCGGCACGCGGGGATTGCTGGGCGGGCAATCGCTGCGGCTGGCGTTTATTTCCAAACAAATTACTGGGGAGGAGATCACTGAGCTGCCTTGCCCGCCGCCCTGACGATGAACTCGCTCCAGTTCCCTGGGGGGTTCGCTGCTGCCGCGGATTGCTGGCCGT
Source organism: uncultured Pirellulales bacterium (assembly GCA_947258835.1). Lineage (GTDB taxonomy): Bacteria > Planctomycetota > Planctomycetia > Pirellulales > Lacipirellulaceae > Bythopirellula. The sequence continues at coordinate 371 of CAMYJY010000030.1, read as the reverse complement.
TTCTTGCTTCGGGGCATCGTTGGCCTGGTCGGACCGACTATCCTTGCGGAACACGGCGTCGCGCAGGGAACCGAGCCGGTCGGCGATGGAGCTGCCGCCAGCCGCAGGTGCTTCCTGGGCAGAACAGGGGATAACCGAGACACAAAGAACCAGCAACACAGCGCCGGCAATCAAACGCTGCGGGTGACAACAGTAAAACCTATGAAACCTAGACGACATATCCGCATCCCTGCGCATTGAGACAGTTGTTAAGAACGCCCCTACTGCGGGGTTATCGGCTGACGAGCCTGCAATAGATAAACGGTTCTTTACAAATTTGCCCGTTAAGTAGCATAGATAGCCTTGGCAGGCTAGGTCGTCTTTGGCGGGAC
>CAMYJY010000029.1 GCA_947258835.1 uncultured Pirellulales bacterium | reverse complement strand
CAGGGCGGCAGGGCCGCCAACCAAAGCGAGCTGCCGCTCGGAAAGCGCTTGCCCGCTCCCGTTGGTCGCTCAAATTTGCGCAAGATTCAAAGATTTTTATCGTTAGTAGTACAGGAAGGGAGAGCTCTCTGCCGCTAGGACCGAGCGGAACGGCCGGTATCATCGCAGACCAATCCCGAGGGTCAATATCGAATTTTCTCCTGAAAACGGTCTGGCTGGCCGTGCCGCCGCTTGCTATCCTTCGCCCCCGACGATCCAGGCCCCTTCAGTTTTTGCTCGCTGCCAGCGACAAGAGTATGCCCTATGCTTCGCCTGTGCTGCCAAACGTTTTCGACCTTGGCTCTCCTGGGACTAACCGCTTGGTGTTTACCAGCTGCAGCTCAGCAGCCAGCGGCCACCTATCCAGAGACCATCCGGCCCCCGGTGCACGACAATCCCCCGGCCCCGCCCGCTGCTACCCACGCCGCAGTCCAACTGGCAGCCGCGCCGACCGTGTCGACGCCTCACGCGGCAGCTGGCCCGGCCTCTGTCCAGCAAGTCCAGGCCGTGGCCCCGGCAGAGCTGCACGTGGCCAATCTCCCAGCCCAGCCTGGACCACCGCCGTCCGACGGACAGTTGGGCCCTCCCGCCGCCCTGGACAACCTGCCACCGCAGGCCGGACCTCCTTTTCAGTTGAGCCCCGTGGAACAACAATTTGTGGATCAAATTCTGCAAATGTGGGAGACCGAAAGCGATAAAATCAAAACCTTTGACTGTCAATTTGAACGCTGGGAATACGATCCGGTATTCGGGCCCGGAAACCAGATCCCGTTCATCAAAAGCCTGGGGCAGCTCACCTATGCCAAACCGGACAAAGGTAGTTTTAAGATCAATGAAGTGCGTCGCTACCAACAAGACGATCCAAAACAGCCTGGCGACTGGGTGTTACAACAGCACGAAGTCGGCGAGCACTGGGTCTGTGATGGGAAAGCGATTCACGAGTACAACCACGAAAAGAAACAATTGGTCGTGCAGCCCTTACCTCCGGAACTGCAAGGAACGGCCATTGTGGACGGGCCCCTGCCCTTTTTGTTCGGGGCCAAGGCGGACAAACTGAAACAACGCTACTGGATCCGCAGTCCGGCCTCCAATGCCACTTCGATCCAGCTGGAGGCCTATCCTCGCCGCCAGGCCGACGCGGCCAATTACAGTCGTGTCGACGTGATGCTGGACCGCAAACGCATGCTACCCACCGCGCTGCAGGTCCATATGCCCAACGGCCAAAGCCGCACCGCGTACATGTTCCAAGAACCCACCATCAACGGCAAACTCAACGCGCTGTTCGGCAGTTTGTTCAACGCGCCCCGCACACCGCTGGGCTGGAAACGCGTGGTGGAGGAGCTACCGCCGGCTACCAGCTCCAGTCCCCAGGCCGTGGCGCCACAAACCAAGAGGCATCTTTGAGGCGCGAGTTGTGAGTTGCGAGGCGCGAGTTTTTGTTCTCACAGGTTGCTTGCCAAGACCTTGTAACAAATTTCGAACATGCGTTGTGGTGCCATCGGGTCGCACTGCGTGGCTCCCCTTGGTTTTCACGTGGATCACAACCACGTATTTCCATAAGCCGCTCTAGTTACCCAAGACTTCGCGATAGACCTGGGCCACCTGGGCTGCCATCGCAGAGGCAGAAAAACACTGTATTTGGCGCGCGCGGGCGCTGCGGGAGAGGGCCTGATAGTCCAACGCGTCGCCTTGGATCATTTCTTCGATGGCCACCGCGAGAGCGCTGGCACTGCCAGGCTCCACCAACAAGCCGTCTTGCCGGTGCCGGATAGCAACCGCCAAACCTTCGACCGCACTGGCCACGACCGGCAACCCGGCGGCCATGGCCTCCAGCACCACCATCGGCAGACCCTCGCCGAACAAGCTGGGCAAAACAAACAGATCCATCCGCTGCAGCTCGGCAGGGATGTCGCGGGTAAATCCAATCCAATCAATGACTTCCCCGATACCCGTTTTTTCCACCAGCCGCAAGATCTCCTGTTCGTACTGCGGTGTTTCAAACGATCCTACCGCGCGGAGGCGAACCGGGAGGCCGCACTCGCGGAGCGCTGCCAGCGCCCCAATCAACACCTCAATGCCCTTGCGCGGACGAAAGAGGGCGGCTGTCCCTAGGGTCCAAGCGCCTGTCGGCGGGGCCCGCTGCGGCAAGGAACTGTGCGGCACGCCGTTGGCAACGTACGTCACGCGTTGGTCAGCAAAACCTTGCGCGTGCATCAACTCTTTCAAACTGGGTGACACCGTGATCACGCGCGCGGCGTGCCGCATGCTGTAACGTTCGATTCTGGCGTTGATATAGTTTTGCAGTTTGCGGGTGGAATCATTGGCCGTGGGACTGTGCACATGATAAATCAGCGGCACGCCAGCGCGCTGCGCAGCAAGACCGCCCACGAAAACCGAACGCGGCGTATGGGCATGGACCAGTTGATAGCCGTGGTTACGAATGAGCTGGGACAGCCGACGCGCGCAGCCTAGATCGCAGCGGCTGCGCATGGGCACGGCATAGAGGGCAACTTCCTGGGCTTGCCGAACACGGGGAAACTGATCGGGCTTCACGCAAGCCAGCCCCACTTGAAACCCCTGCCGGGGCAACTCGGCGGCTAACAAATCTTGGACCCGCTCTGCCCCCGCGTAATGCTCGCCATTGACCACGTGCAATACGGGCACCAAGGCTGAGGAGTCGCTGCTGCCGGGCACCGCGACTGGGCCAGATGCCGCCGCCGTCAGATGGGTAGTCGCTAAATCCGCCATGAGCTTTCTCGAGGGCCGCTGCTGCAAAACGGTATCCAACCCAACAGAACAATCGCTCCGTTGTCCTTACGCGACTCGCGCATCAACCCAAGAGTAGACGTGCCCCCTGCGGTCGCACGCCCAGCATTTACGGATCTGATCTAGCAGGACGGCAAAGCTGGGAATATCTGCTACGCAAGTATACTTTACGCTGACGGTTCTCCGAGCTGGCAGAGCACCCCACCAGCCGCGTTTTCCAGCTGCCGGTGGCGATTGCAACGATTTTCGTAATACTTCAGCCAGCTGCAGTAATCAGGTCGTAAGAGCAACTGCCAGCATACGTTGCGTCCTGTGCCAGCTGACCATTCCAAGTTATGCAAAGGATTAAGCGTATCCTCAACAGACAGTTGCACTTACGACCGATCTTTTGAGCAGGCTGCTTCATTTGGCTAAACAGGAGCCGATTTTTTTTGTCTTGCGTCAGCGACAACGCCGGAGAGACACACTTGCTGTATTGGAACAGCGCATGTGTTCAATTTTGATACACCCAAAACAAAACAGGCGAGCCAGACAAAGCTCGGGGCTGCTCGTCTGACTCGCCTGTCTACAATGACCTGCAGTAGCCACGGACAACAACTTTTTAGGATGGGGCAATCCGTCCGAAGTGGTTGTCTGTTATGAACTTAGGTCCTATTCTTACACTCTCTTCTCAGCCGGCCCACGTGGCATCATGTCTCTTCTCTGTTCCGGCCCAGCCATGTGTTCCAAGCATCTCTAAGCCGTCCACTAGGGGACTATAGATAACTACTCTGCAAAGACCATGCCTAAATTTGATGTAAGGGCAGCAATTCATTCTGATGAGGCACGCGTCGGGATGCTCAGATCGAGCACAACTGATGTCGAAGTGATGGCGCAGTGGGCTGCTGCGGGCTGGTATCGGATGGCCGAAAATCTCCGTAAGTACATTATACAATTATACTTACGAAAGACACCTTGGCTCTGGCACAGGAGGTGCTAAATGCTTTAGGCAAGGCGGCCTAGCTCACACAGGCCACGGCCGCCGACGCGGCGGGCCACCACTCGAAAGACAATTGCCCGCTGCAGTGGGGCGCACCACTGCAGGTACGCATCCACCAATTTTTCACTGTTCGTAACTGAGGAGTAAAAAAACATGTGCCAGCGCATCCTGATCCTGTCGGCCGTACTCGTTGGCCTTTCTGTCGGCACAGCACCCGTGGCAAACGCCTGGGTTGTCCATCGGGTGGCCCCGGTACGTCGGCTCGCTGCCCGCACCGTCTTGCCACCGTACCCGGTCGCCCGCCGTGTGATCGCAGGCCGCGTCTATCGGCCCGTGATCTATCGTAGCCATGTTGTCTACCGCACGTCTGGTGATGGCACGTCTGGTGATGGCACGTCTGGTGATGGCACGTCTGGTGATGGCACGTCTGGTGATGGCACGTCTGGTGATGGCACGTCTGGAATAATCCTTAAACTCGTTGCTGCTGGTCTTCCGAATGAAGACAGGGAGGAAGTCTCTATCTCTGGCTGGGGTCTGCCCGGCTCAAGAGCCTGGCGCTAGCGTTGCGGCCGGAGAAGAACGACAGCGAACGTGGGGCGTCCTGCCGCATGGACCGTACGGAGTTCAATTCTTGTAGGCAGTACGAGGGGCACCATGCTGGTAATTATCAGCGATTTGCATCTGACGGACGGAACCAGCGGTTCCACCATTGCGCCGGGGGCCTGTGCCTTGCTGGCGGAGCGGCTGGCCGATCTGGCCCACAGCGCCTCACGGCGTCGGGATGGCAACTACCGGCCGATTGAGCGGATCGATTTGGTCTTGTTGGGGGATGTGCTGGATGCCATGCGCTCGACGCAATGGCTCCATTATCCTGTTCGTCCTTGGGACGATCCAAAATCGCGTCCCGTGTTTGACGTGGTAGCACGGATTACGGGCGACACGCTACGTCACAACAATGCGGCCCTGGCCACGTTTCGTCAACTGGCCGCACAGGGCATTGGGCTACCGCCCGCCACCCAAGCGGGTCGGCCTGCCGACAACCGGCTGCAGACCATTCCGGTGCGTATACACTACATGGTGGGCAACCACGACTGGTTCTACCATTTGCCTGGCGAGCATTACAATCAGCTACGACGTCAGATCGCCGCCCACCTGGGGCTGGCGACCTGTCCGGACGCACCTTTCCCGCACGAGATCTGGGAAAGCAACGAGCTGATGCAGGTGATGCGTCAGCACAAGGTTTTTGCGCGGCATGGCGACGTGTACGACCCGTTTAATTACGCAGGCGATCGAGACACCAGCAGCCTGGGGGACGTGATCGTACTGGAGCTGCTGAACCGCTTTGGCGTGCAGGTGGGACAAGAATTGGGTGAGGAACTGCCGGCTCAGACGTGGGCCGGTTTACGGGAGATCGACAATATTCGTCCGCTGCTGTTGATCCCGGTATGGATCGATGGTCTCCTGGAGCGGACGTGCCCTCAACCCTCGGTACGGAAAGAGGTCAAACGCATTTGGGACGAGTTGGCAGAGGCCCTGTTAGAACATCCGTTTGTCCGCCGACGGGATACGTGGTGCCCCGTGGACATTGTCGACGGACTGCAGCAGGCACTTCAATTCAGCCGGCGGTTATCCGTGGGCTGGGCCAGTTGGATTGCCCAATGGGTTGCGGAGCTACGCGGTGCCGCCACCAGCTCGTACCGGCAGCACGCACTCACCGAACAGGACTTTCGCAATCGGCGGGCCCGGCATATTGTTTACGGACACACCCATCACGCGGAAACCGTACCCCTGGATGCAAGTTATGCCGATGGCTATGTGTTGCAGCAAACTTATTTTAACGCGGGTACGTGGCGACGTGTGCACCAGCAGACGCAGTTTGCTCCTCGCGAGCATGAATTTATTGCGGCCGATACGTTAACCTACCTGGCGTTTTTCAGAGACGACCAGCGCGGCGGCCGGCCCTACGAAACCTGGACGGGCACGCTGGGGGTGAGTCCCTGCGCCACGACCCACTATCGCTTGGATCCCGCGGAACGTGGCGGAGCGAAGCCTCATGGCCCCCCCCTTTCGACACCAAACGTACCGCTCCGAGCACCCCATTTCGCAGTACCGCTTGCTCCCAGCGGTCTCTCCCAGCGATCCGGAATCGGCTAGTTTTAAGCAATGAGCAATGACCCGTTTTTGCTGGTTTCCGTAACCACCCCCAGTCCAGAGCTGGCGCAGCAGCTGGCCCAGGCCTTGGTGGAAGCACGCCTGGCGGCGTGCGTGCAGGTGCAGGGACCGATCCACAGCACATACCGCTGGGAGGCCGCCGTTGAGGAAGCCCAGGAGTGGCTCTGCACAGTCAAGACGAGCGGGCAGCACTGGGCAGCGGTGGAAACGATGGTTTGCGACCTGCACCCCTACGCATGTCCTGAAATCGTGGCGGTCCCCCTAGTCCGCGGCAGCGCCGGTTATCTAGCTTGGCTGGCGGAGCAACTAGGCAGCGGAGCGGATTGAGCGTCACGGCACCGGCTGGAAGCCGTGCGGGGCCAGGAGCCACTTGTTGGGTGGCCCCAACGAGGGCCCCAACTGAGCGAACTGATCGCCCCAATTGAGCGCTGGGTCTCCAATGCTAGCCAGGCTTAGGTAGAAGCGTGAGAGGTTTGCCGGCCTGCAAGCGAAAAACCGAAAAATCCTTGCGGTCGATGGTGAACACCTTCTCAATGCCCTCGCGCTGTGCCAGATACATCAGACAGGCGTCCGTGAAATCAAACTGCTGATCATTGTATTTATCCATGAGGCAAAACACATGGTCGATATCCAACTCGGTGAGAGGTAACAGCTGATAGATACCAGTAGCAAAAGCGTGCCGAATCTGCTTAGCAAGATTCGGCTCGACGCGATTGACCATGTAGACGGCCTCGGTCACGACCGGCAAGCAGGTAAAGATGGCACCAGTAATCTCTTGGGCAACGGCATCACAAACCTGATGGTGTTGATCATTGCCATCGATCAAGGCGACCATCGGGCCGGTATCAATCAGAATCGGAGCAGTACTTGGGTTCACCAAAACCTTCCATGTACTTGGGATTGGTACTTAAGTCGCCTGGTCCAGAAAAACTTCCCAAAATACCCTCGCGCGCTAAGCGGTCGCGTAGGGACTCTGAGCTGTGGTGTCCTTCGGTGACTAGTGAAGCAAGAGGATGAATCCTGGCGTTTGCGAGCAGGTCGTCGAGAATTTCTGATTCGGTTTTCCCAACTCGCTCAGAGAGTGCGTGCAGCTTTTCCAACTGATCAGGGGTAAGCGGATATTGGGTCGGATCGGTAGACATACCTTTTACTATACCTGATGGGAATTTTGATTTCCAGCCATCTCCTTGTGAAGGCAGGGGTTGGCCAATAAGCTCAAGGGATTCGAGAAGGCCAAGCCCAGGCAGCTATCGCGGAAGTTTATCGAAACCAGCGGTTCTGTCAAAGTGCTACCCAATCGCCGACTCCGAGTCACCTTGGACCGCCGTAGCCACAACCCGATCCTCCGAGAAGCTGCCCTCGACAAGGACAGCCGCACAATCCCTTGGCTCAAACGATACCGAAATCGTAGCGGTACCCCTAGTCCGCGGCAGCGCCAGCTATCTAGCTTGGCTGTTTGTGTTACGGAATAAGCGTCACGGCACCGGCTGGGAGCCGTGCGGGGCCAGGAGCCACTTGATGGGTGGCCCCAACTGAGCGCCAATTGAGCGAATTGAGCGCCGTGGAGAAATATCAGGGGTCCAAGTTGTCGGCCAGACTGCTTGCCTTTCGTGTTCTCGTCTGTTTACAATCACCAATAGGCGCAGGCGGAGTCAACAGATGCTCTGCGGCTGCATTCCAACTACGTTTTATCAACCGCGGCCGCGCTGCGGACGATAAAATGCTTTTCGTTCGTCCTTCTAAGTAAGGCTCGACTTAAATGACACTAAACCTCGAACTCGACGAACAGCAAATACGGCGACTGCAAGACATCGCGGGCCGGCTCAACATCTCGGTAAATGACTTGGCGAAGGCTGCAATCAATGATTTGGTTACGAGGCCGGAAAGCGACTTCGAAGACGCAGCGACCCATGTTCTCAAAAAGAATGCCGAGCTTTATAGGCGGTTGGCTTAATGCGGTGTCTCACGCTCGCGGAGCTACTCGAACTACACCGACGAATCATTGAACAATCCGGTGGTGCGAGTGGCATTCGTGACTTGGGATTGGCTGAGTCCGCACTCAATCAACCGCAAATGTCTTTTGGTGGGGCAGAACTCTACGCGACACTTCAGGAAAAGGCCGCGGCGCTCTGTTTCTCGCTGGTCAAGAATCATCCTTTTACCGACGGCAATAAACGGATCGGCCACGCAGCCATGGAAACATTCCTGATGATGAACGGATTCGAATTGGAGGCCGACGTTGATGACTCGGAATCCGTTATCTTACGATTAGCGGCGGGTGAACTTGACCGGCAGACCTTTGCTGCATGGGTTGCCGCGCACGTCACACCCGCCACGAGGTAAACATGGGCGAATAAGGGCTGTTTTTTCGGGCTTTACCGGCTTTGCAGCCTATCAATTCTGAGGTGGGCCAAGGGAATCATATGGCTCATCCGAAAAGTTCTGCAACACAACACCGGAAGAATATTCCGCGCATGAGTTTTGGTCCAGCGAACACAGAGCGTCGGTTTTTCCTTCCTGAGATGGCGGCCCCCGGCCGCCATCTCAGGAAGTGCAGTCTAATTGCTCAGCGAACTGAAATTCTGAAAATTAAACTGCCCGAAGGCGTACTGCGGGAACAAGGCGTACAACCCCCGGGTAAAATACTGGTTGATGACCTCGTTGATCCCCTGGATGGGCTGCTTGGTGACCACCACCACATCCCGATCGCTGAGCCAAATCTCATCCGCCGGGGTGGGCCGCCTGCCGTAAAGAGCCCCGCGAATGTCCAGCGTCGTCGCCACCAGCCGCCAGGTTGGGTCGCGGCGGAATACGACCACCTGCCGCAGATTGGCACCCTGGTTCCAACTCCCCGCCAACGCCAAGGCCCCCATCAGCGTGGTGGGGCCGTTCATTTCAAACTGTCCCGGCTGGGCAACTTCGCCCAACACAAAGACATAGCGCGCGGCACGCTGGACCAGTATCGGCGTGACCTCAACACCCGGAATCTCCGCAGCGTAGCGGGCGTCGATTTCCTGCTTCAGTTCCTCCAGCGTCAATCCCTGGGCGCAAATCGCACCCAGGCCAGGCATGTATATTTTTCCGGCAGGCGTGACGATCACCTGCAACTGCAACCCGCCCTCTCCTTGGCGAGCATCCACCGAAGCCAACAGGTCTTCCAGTCGCGTGTTGACCGCCAAAGGCGTGATCGTGATCGCAGGTACCTTGTAATACGTCCGGTACCGTTGTTCCAAGTGCGCCCGCAGGCCATCGATCGTCATGCCCGCCGCACGGACCTGCCCTAATAACGGCAGACTGATCGTGCCATCAGGTTGGATGATCAATTCCCGACCTAAGTTGTCATCCTCCGGAGAAATTCGATTGTCGCCAATTTGGTCCCCGGTGAGCGATTCGACACGTATTTGATCGCCAACCTGAATTTCATACGGCCGCGAAGACTCCTCCCGCGTGAGTCGAAACACAAAGGCCAGCTGATCATCCACGCGAATGTGGTAAGCAGGCACGTGGGGCAATCGTGCATGCCCCACGTAGTCGCCTTGGGCATAGCCGTGCCAATCTACCACGGGGCTCTGCTGCCACCGCAATTCACACCGGCAGGAATTCGGCGGCCCACAGTCACACGGATTGGTAACCCATTCCCGATAGCGGGGGGCACCACGCACGCACTGGGCGGCACACGGTGTGGAACCAAGCAGCTGCCAACAGCACCACATCGCGCAACCCCAAAACACGACAGCCAGCACACGAGTTCGTGCACGTCCTCCGGACGGCTGATTGCCCCAAGCCCTGGCGGGAACGGACGGAAATTTGGAAGTGATGAGTTTTGGCATATCACCCTCGCGCTAGCGCCACTCCTGAGAAAACGACCGCTGGGGAGAACGTCGAAATTGTGGAGTTGGTAGGGGCCCACCACGTGCGGCAACCGCCTGCGGACCGCGGGCCGGCACCCGGTAGACGTGCGGCTCCGCCGCCAGCTGCGCAAACTGCTGGGGAGCTACCCACTGCGGCTCCTGCTTTCCCGTCAGACCCTGTCGGGCCAACCGCTCGGCCTGCCGCTGGCGGGCAGCCGCCAACTGCAAATGGCCTAACTCACCATCCACCCGGGCTAGGTTTTCCAGCACCGTGGCATTGGGTTCCCGCTGAGCAACCTGCTCCAACATTCTTTTCGCATCGAGCAAATGCCCCGCCTCCGCCAACAACACCGCCAGTTCGTGCGCGGCAAGATGATTTTCACGGTGGGCGAGTACGGCAGCCTGCTGGTAGGCCAACGCCCGCCGCGCAGCCAGGCGATGGCGCTGGGGTTCCAGCTCCCCTAATTGCTTGTGTAATTTCCCCAAGGCATGCAGGGCCATGGATCCAGCCGGTTCGCCGGCAACTGCCGTGGCCAACTTGATTTGGGCATAGCGGTAATACAAGTTCATCATCTCCTGCGGCAACACGTCGTCCGTAACAATCTCGCGCACCATCGGTGTCCGATGAGAAGCCGTTAATACTGAGAGATCGAGCTCCGCCTCCAGCTGGGTACCCCGCGGGGCAAAATCGACCGCTTCGTCCAAGGCGCGTAATCCCGCGGCCAGAGCCACACCGCAAGCGGACTGCCCCAAAACGGCATCCTTGGCCTGCGCGATCATCCGCAGAACTTCGATCAGTTCCTGCTGGGCGGCATAATGGGCCCTGCGGTTGGCCAAGGCATAGGCCGCCTGAATCTTACGTTTGGCCTGTTGGTTGAGCTTGGTGTCGGTCAGGACACCCGTGGCAGCCGCAGACGTCTCTTCCAGCACGACCTGAAGTAAATCGTGCTCCGCAACGCCGCGTTCTGCAACCGAAATGGTGGTTCCTGCCTGCCTCGTCACCGGTAACTCAGGCTGTGGCGGCACCGGATCGCTCACGACTCGTGGGGCAGCAGCAGCGTGCGGTAACATGTCTGGATCAGCCGTCAACCGAGGCTCCAATGGCTCGCTCGCCGACAATCCTGCAGCCGACAGGTCGCTGGGCACCGGCATGTCGCCAACCGAATCTGCTGCACCAGCAACATCTTCCAGAACGGGCGCCGCCCATCTCACGGCCGGATCCTCTAAGCTGAAATGCGTTGCCTGCTCTTGCTCCACAGGGACGTGTGGCAAGACACGCTCGGGCTCCTGCCAAGACGCGGACGGCTGCTGGCAAGACACCTCCGCAGCAACTGCAGGCAGACGCACGGGTGGTGCCGAACTGCTGGGACTGGAAGATACTTCAGCTACCGGAAACGACCAATATTTTTTCTCCTCAGTGAAGCCGAACCCCATCCGCTCGTGGGCCGCAGGATGATAACATCCGGATGACCCCGCAGGTGATGTCCAGGTCGGAATGCGTGGCTGTGCAGCAGTCTGTTCCATTGCCCCAACCATCGGCAGCGCTGCGAGCCCCCGAGATCCCCGCGCGGGATAGCCAACCCCGACGGTGCGCTCTGCCACCGGCAGGGTCGCTGCAGCAGTCGCCCTGGCACCACAACAGCGACCCACCAACCCGAGGAGCAAGCCCAGACTGAGGCAGCTGAAGCCCAGCACAAGCAGGCCCACCCCAAGCACTACGGCTTTGCTGGGCGCACTCGGAGCTTTCCGGTGGTCATGGGACATCCGTTACCCTTCCCTGGGTAATACTGACGGCAATAGTGTCTAGTTCGTCTCAGTCTGATTCGACCTCTGCAGGCCAGGGGAACCAGTAAAATCGTTACCAGCAGCCGGCACTTTGCCGCTGTGGGGCACTACAGCCGTCACAATCCGGCAAGTCACCCTGCTAGCAGTACCAACAATTAAATTGCACTTCCTGAGATAGCGGCCGGAGGCCGCCATCTCAGGAAGGAAAAAGGAAGCGTTCAAGTGGTTAAATACATGAAATTGTGGGTCGGCTCAATTATTTACTTCTGAAAAAACGGCCTCCGGCCGTTTTTTCAGAAACTGCAGAACAACTAAAACAACCGCGTCTGATAGCTGCCAGTCATGGGAAAGGCCTGGAAACCACGCACGCGGAGGTCTTCGACAAATTCCCGCGGGCCGTGCGTGCAGTAGATGGACTGGGCACCAACCTGCTCCACCGTTTGCAGAAGCTGCTCATAATCCGCATGGTCGGAAAGAGGCAGGGCATGGTCCACCTGCTGACGGTATTTCGTAGAAGAATCCATGGCCCAGCCCGTGACGGCAATACTCACCGGCGCCGTAATGCCGGCCAAGCGATAGCCGCGCATACCGCGAGGTAACGTGACCACGGCATGTCCGCTCGGTACCGCACCCGAAAATTGCTTCACATCCCCCACAGGCATCCCGCAAGCCTCGTAAACTTGACTCACCGCATACGTCACCGGATGCTGGACCACGGCTATGCCCGCGCCGGTGAGCAGCTTCGTCACTTCCTGAGCCTTTCCGAGCGCATACGCATGCACAACCGGGGTCTGTTCCGAACGGAGTACTTGCTGCACTAAGGCAATCAATTCCTCCACCACCTCCGCCCGCGGTGGCAACCGATACTTGGGTTTCCCAAAAGTACTCTCCATGATCAAAATGTCAGCCTGGGGGAGTTCGGCCGTTTCACTCGTAGCCGACGGCCCCAATTTAAAATCTCCCGTATACAGCAGCGTTTGCCGGCCGTCGTCGGCCAAGAGCATGGCCGAGCCCAGACAGTGACCAGCCGGATAAGTCGTCAACCGGAGCGGCCCCAACTCCACTGGTTGACCGTAAGGCAACGCTTGAGTCCGCCGCGCAGCTCCCCGTCGATGCTGGTACAGGGCAGCCGTGGCAGGAGTGGCCAAGGCCAACTCATGCGTGGCCATATGATCCGCATGAGCATGCGAAATAAAACCCAGCCGCTGCCGCCGCGTCACATCCAAACCCAACCGCGCCGCACATAAAAACACCCCCCGATCCCAATAAAACATTTTTGATGCGAGCTGCCGCTCGGATAGCATTGGCCCGCTCCCGTTGGTCGCTAGCCCCTAGCCTCACCACTTCAGGCCGAATTTTTCTCCGCCACTGGGTCCGCCAATACCGCCCTTCAGGTGCTTGGCCTTTTGCTCGCGCTGGCGACGGGCCTCCTGAGCCGCGGCTGCCTCGGCCGGATCAGGAGCAGTAGGAGCTGGCTGCTCGGGCTGGGGCATGAGGGCCTTTAAGGAGAGGCCGATCCGCTGCGCGTCAACGTCAACCGAAAGCACCTGGACGTCTACATCTTGACCCGCACTCACCACGTCACTGGCCTGCTTGACTCGGCCGTGTCCCATCTCGGAGATATGAATGAGCCCCTCAACGCCCGGCTCCAGTTTCACGAAGGCACCGAACTGCATCAGCTTGGTAACTTTCCCCTGCACCGTGGACCCCGAGGGGTATTTGCTGGCGGCACTTTTCCAGGGGTTTTCAGCCAGGTCACGATAGGCCAGGGCAATTTTGCCGGTCTCGGCATTCACCTTTTCAATCCGCACTTTGATGGTTTGTCCCACCTCCAGGACATCGCGAGGATGATTGATCCGCTCCCAGCTGAGCTGGCTCACATGCACCATGCCATCAATACCGCCCAAGTCCACAAAAGCTCCAAAATCACGCAGATTGCGCACGACTCCCTCATGAACTTGTCCGGGGGCCAGTTCTTGGAGCAACTGCTCCCGCTTTTCCTTCCGCTCTCGCTCCATCACAGCCCGGTGGCTCAGTACCAAATTTTTGCGATCGCGGTTGGCTTCGGTGATGATGCAGCTGAGTTTTTGACCGACGTACTCCTCGGCATTCTCCACACGGTAAATCGAAATCTGTCCCAGGGGGATAAAACCACGAATCCCGGCCAGCTGGCATTCCAAACCACCTTTGTTGGATCCCGTGATCGCAACTTCAACCAGTTGGCCCACTTGAACTTCGTCCCAATTGCCAACCTCCACGGCCGCCGTTGGTAACGAAACCTCGTACAGACCCTGTTCGGGATTGAACCGCGACACCACCACGGCCAACTCGGCACCCTCGGCCGGCGGTTCCGCGTTTTCAAATTGTTTCAGCGGCAGCAGCCCCTGATTCCGACCCCCCAGTTCGAGAAATACGTCTTCGCGATGAATTTTGACTACCTTGCCCGTCACGCGCGTCTCGGGCGCGAGCTCTTCCCCCGACGCGGTCTCGGCATTGTCGATAATCTCATCCAAAGATTGGCCCGCCAGGGCAACTTCGAGCTCTTGTTCCAACTCGGGCGGCAATTGGTCACGGATGTTGGGCGGCGGGTAGTTTTTCTGGGCGGGCTCGGGAACGGCTGTCGGAGCGGGCTCGGTCGCCACCGGTGCGGCGGCGGTGGCAGCATCCGAGGCACGCTGCGAACCAATTTGAATCCGCTGGCTGGGGGGCTCGTGTTGATCGGCCGCGGGAACTGCCGGCGGCACCGACTCCCCGTCCGTGGCCCCCTGAGATTCTGGAGCTGCCACAGCGCCGGGTGATGCAGCGCCGGGTGATGCAGCACCTGGGGATTCCGTGGATCCTGGAGATGGCGCCTCGGAAGGACCGTCTGAGGTCGCAGCGGCTGGTGGCGGGGAAATTTCCGCGTCGGTGGGTTGGGCCTTGTTGTCTGCGGCCTCGCTATCGGCACTCATAATTTAATATTCATCATCCCAAGCAAAGAAAACGATTTCCTACGGGAAATCCTAGGGAAGTTTTGATTTTAACAAGAGCTGGTGCAAATGAAAATGGAATTTGCCCAGCTGGCCGCCATAGTTGCCGGCCCCAATCGCCAGCACGCCGGCAGCGGCCGCCTCCGCCAACGCCACTTGCAGGGCAGCGGCCACGGCTGACTGATCCACACCGTTGACCACGATTTCATAGCTGCACTGCGCGCGGGTGACTAATTGGCTGTCCACCCGCCCGCGCAAGGTGGGGCAAAAGGCCTCGTTGGTGGAGGCCACCAGGCCTGGGTACCGTGAGCCGACTTTGCTCCCGCTCCGCACCACCCCGCCGGGAAAAGGCGTAATAACTCCTGCTTGGTCGGCCAAAGCCTCGCTGGCACGGCGGGCCGCGGCCAGGGCCCTGGCCGGCGAACTGTCCTGCAGGATGATATTTCCGCCCCCCACCCCGGGGGCCACCCCTAGTTTTTCCTCCACCAAAAATTCGCCGTCCATCACCGGCACCCGCCAATAGCGGCGGCCACCAATCAGCTTGCTCTGCTGATAACCATCTCCAAAATAGCGCAGATTTTGACCCAGGGGAATGGACGTATCCGACGCGGCCAGCCCATTGAAAACGGCAGTGGTGGGACAAGTCAGCCAGGTTTGTCCGACCCGATTCGGCACAGCCTGAGCCAGCGCCGACGCGGAAAACCCAAAAGCTAGGACAGCGGCCCCCGGACGGCCATCGGGAGTCTCGCTGGTGGCCAGATACCGCTCCACACCCACCTCCGCATCGCAGCCAATCACCGAAGAGCCGTAGCCCACAAACGCCCGCAGCGCGGCCTCCAACCAATAGTCGTCCGCAGCAGTCACCAGCAACCGCACAAAGCGCAAGCGAAACGCTTCGGCATAAGTGTCAAGAATTTGTGTCTGGCCAAGTTGCATGCGGTGACCAAGAGGGAAATGTGTCGTGCTCCAGTATAACCCGCGGCACGACCACATTTGAAGCACGACGAAACAACAGGAAAACAGGAGTCGACACACTCTGATGGATTAGTTCCTGAAAAGGTGGGGTTCGCCCCAGCCTACGGGTTTCGCTGGTGGCTGGCGGAATCATGGGCTCACGCGTGGCCCGACAAGCATCGATTCGCACCCTGCAACTCGCAACTCGTAACCCGCAACTCGCAACCCAAAAGAGGTCGTGCCTCACATCAAATATCTCACATCACACATCGCACATAGAGAGGTGGCTGGCGACCCCGCCTTGGGATGTGGCCGCGGCAGCTGCCGCGGCCACTCCCAAAACGTGCTTACCTGGCCTCTCAGGACCCCCGTCCCGGGGCTCAGGTTCGTTGCCATCATCAGCCAGCGATCCCCATTCCAACGGTTGCCTGAAAAATGAAAAGTCTGGCAACTGGGGCGATCATCTGGCAATGGCCAGGGTTTGCGGACCAGCGATTGAGGAGCCGTTCAGTGCTGAGCCCGCCTCGGCAAGTATGTCTGCCGCGTACAAGTTAACTCTACACGCCCGCAGCGATCGGGGAGCGAAACTGGAGGCTGCGAGCAGTTTTTTTTGACTTCGCTCCAGCCAAAATCCACATCGTCGGCAGGCCTTGCCAGCCGCAGTGACGATCAGGTGCGGGGATGCAAAGATAGCGATTGTGACCGTCAGGGAATTTGTGCCAACCACGGCAGAGATGCCTGTGGGTGCCACCCAACGCTGGTAACGATTTCTCCCAGCAGAAAAGGATTTCCTGCGTCATTCCCAGCGCCACTTACCGTCATTCCCGCGCAGGCGGGAATCCACAAAGTACGAGAACCTTTCCGAGTGCCTGGATTCCCGCGTGCGCGGGAATGACTGG
>CAMYJY010000028.1 GCA_947258835.1 uncultured Pirellulales bacterium | reverse complement strand
GTCTTGACAATTAACTTTTCTATCCGCACGTCATTCGACGATTTGTTTTTCCAGCATCTCCAACAGGCAATTCCAGGCACGGTCCTTTTTCCGTAGGTCCTCAGCGCGATGAACCAGTTTGGAAATAGCCGCCTCGCTGACACCCCCAAATTACTTTGCCAAGGCGCGGATGGGCTCATTGGATAACCGCCTGAGCAGGTAGATGGCGACAATGCGTGGTTGATTGTGATGCCGGCGTGGTTGTCGCAGTGCATCTTCCGTAAGATGAAAGTGATTTGTCATCAGGACCCAGGCAAAAAGGTGCCAGCCACAACGAGTTGCCACACGATCCAGCAGCCGCAGCCAGTCTTTCCGGTCTCGGTCCCCTGTGACAATCGACCGACGTTCCCATCCCCGTGCCGTCACGTGGTACAGCCCGTTTTCTATCTCGATGCGTAGTGGCCTAGACATGCAGTGAAGCGTAACCGCCTATAGCAAGGTTTCTGGCTTTGGATTTCCCTGACATAGGTCATGTGGTATAATTTGGACATGGACAAACTTCTCCACAATGTCGGTGATCTCTCAAATCCGGACCGCAGTGCCGTCGAGAATATCATGGGGCACCCTTTGCGCGATGACCAGCAGCTGTACATTGTCGTCCTTGACTCAGCGGCAGAACCAGCCGCTACGGAGCGCATGTCTGCCTGGGATGATCTCCAAGCAATCATTGCCGATGCCAAAGGCAACGTCCGACAGTCTGCCGAGTCTTCCGAAGAAATTGATCGGCTGATTGACGAGGCGTGCAGCGATGTTCGTTACGGTACGTAACGATGCGCGTTGCCTTGGATACGAATGTTTTAGTGCGGGCTTTGATTTCGACACATGGGCCAGCCGCAGAGCTGCTAGCACACCTCATTGCTGAGGGTAGTCTCGTTATCTCACTGGCAATTCTCAGTGAACTTTATGATGTACTAAAGCGTCCTCAGATTCGCCGCTTACATCGCTTAAGCGATGCACAGATCCGTCGAGCAGTTTCTAGGCTCTATAAGTTGGCAACCGTTGTTTCCCTGCCTCCGGACTTTCCACAAATCGTACCCCACGACCCGAAAGATGACCCCATCGTCATGACAGCGATCGTTGGCCAGGCAACGGTACTTTGTACACTTGATAAGCATCTTCACGCACAAGCGGTAATCGATTTTTGTGCAGAGTACAACATTCGCATTCTCACCGATGTGACGATCTTGGAAGAAATGAAGGATGCCTGAGCCCGCCAGCTTTGACATGAATATCTACTAGCCCACATTTTTCTAGTACACTAGTACAGCCCGTTTTCTATCTCGATGCGTAGTGGCCTAGACATGCAGTGAAGCGTAACCGCTTAAAGTTAATTTTCAAGACCTGACCCCGCGGCTTGTGACCCCGCGGCTTGACCCCGCGGCTTGATGACCCCGCGGCTTGTGACCCCGCGGCTCTGTGACCCTGCGGCTCTGGACCCCGCGGCTCGTGACCCCGCGGCTCGACCCCGCGGCTTGCCGTGACCCCGCGGCTTGCCGCGGCTTGTGACCCCGCGGCTTGACCCCGCAGCTTTGTGTGGCTTCGCAAGTTCTTGGCCTACAAGTCTTCAGGCGTTGAAGCGTACCGGTACGAGGTCAAGGGACTGACTATGAGCGTTCGGGAAACTGCCTTGGCAAATCACGAACAGGATCGACAACCCGCATCACTTCAATTCCTACCGGATGTGGCTGATAAAAGATGAGCCATCGCTTGTGGCGAATGTAGAGCCATTCTTCCAGCACAAGAGGGTGGGTTCGGCCAGGGAGTTGAGCTAGGGCGTGTTGGTCTACAAGATTACGAATCTCGTGGTAGATTCTTTCCCCCGTTTCTGGTCGACGGTCATGGAACGCGATGTAGAAAAGAATGTCATCGAGTTCTGATTGAGCAATCGGCGTCCATACCGCACTGGGCATTAATCGGTAATCCCTTCCTTCGCAAGTCGCGACCGCAGCCGACCTAACACCGCGTCGTCGTCCAAAGGCTTGGATAAACCCTGCTGACTTTGCTCAATCGCGACTTGGTTTTGTTGCTGCCAGTTCTTGAGCAAGTCTTCTTCACGCTGGTCAAGCAACTGTATGGCGGTGCGAAGCACTTCCTCTTCGTTTTGATAATCTCCTGAATCAACACGAGATAGAACGATTTGTTCGAGGTCTGGTGGAAGTTGGTATGCCATAGTTATTTCCTCCATTGTCAGTGTACCACGCGGTCTACTATCGGTCAAAGGCGTTTAAACGTCCGTTAAGGCGAGCGGCAGGTAAGTTTTTACCTGCCGCGTGATCGAAAATCGCAGCGAAGCCACTCCATTGGGCTGGCTCTGAGTTGACGTTGTCTTTTCTAACGCGGACGCAGGGTGCCGCCGCCTCGGCCCTTCTTGCAGCGAGGGCCCCCAATTGGTGCCCCCCACCCTCTGCCCCCACCATCTGCCCCACCCACCATCACTTCCAAAAGGTTGGCCCTTCTGGACTGCCAAGCGGATCGCTTTCAACTCCGCCTCCGTTTGGGCCTGATTCACCAACTCGCACCAACGTCGTGGCCGTGGCAGGGGCCATTGGCTGAGTCGCTTACGATCATCACCGGCGTTGTAGCGTACCTTTATGTAGAAACACCCAGTCTTGGGCCTAATCGAGAGTATTTTGCTAGCATCCGATTGTTATGGCATCATAGAAGACGAGCCGCTACGCTCCGAGGCCTGGAGTTAGACCGATTGGGTCATGACGGAATGCAATTCATGGGAAAACGAAATCATGGCAATTGACCCGAACGATTTCGACGAATTCGCCAAGAAATTTGACAAGCTATCGCCCGAGGAGCGAGACGAGTTACTCGACCTCTTGGAAGAGCGTCGCACCACACTGAAAGACGGTTCCGATGTGGAGAACATCAGCGTTTTTGAGGCGATGAACCGTCGCGGTATGGCCGGTTCTATCAAGGACGCTCCAGCAGATTGGAGCACGAACCCGAAGTATCTCGAAGGGCTCGGGCGGGATGCTAAATGAGCCGGTGTTGGTCGATTCAGGACCTCTCATAGCCTTCTAAAGCGACCGTGATACGCACTACGAATCGTGCAAAACGGCATTGGAGTTACTGCCAGTTGGGAAAGCATACACCTGCTGGCCTGTCGTTGTGGAAGTGGTCTATATGCTTCGCAAATTGTGGTAGAATAGGTAGTTGTGTGGCATACCGATCGCGGGGAGCGTATCCGCATTATCGGAGCCCGACCTGCCAACAATGCTGAATCGAAAGCATATCCAAATGGCTAAGAGCGAACCGAAAATTGAAGAAATGCCCTCGGATTGCGATTTCACCAGCAGCGCAAATCCTGAGATTGGCAAGTACGCTGGACGATACAAGCAGCACGCCCGTGTGATCATGTTAGATGAGGATGTCGCCAAGCATTTTCCTGATGCAGTTTCTGTGAATAATGCATTGCGATCTCATCTTTCACAGATCGACTCTCCAAACGC
The DNA here is from genome assembly GCA_947258835.1 of uncultured Pirellulales bacterium. GTDB lineage: Bacteria > Planctomycetota > Planctomycetia > Pirellulales > Lacipirellulaceae > Bythopirellula. The sequence continues at coordinate 11,131 of CAMYJY010000028.1, read as the reverse complement.
GGGATAACAAGAAGCTGCAGTTGACCCGCCATTCACGGGGCGTGTTTGGTATTTTTCGCTAATGCGTGGTTGGTCGAATAGCGCGGAGTATAATTAATTTCAGTCGTTCCAAATTTGGCCAATGAAGCCGACCCGAGTAAATCCGTGTGTTCGAATCCATGGCCAGAGGAGATGCCGGACCTGCCAGCGATGTTGACCTACTGATTGATGTAGGTCCCGAATTAACAAAATCTTCGTAGTGCGCTTGTTCGTATGGTACTGGAATTAGATGAAAACACTGCGAGGCAACTTATAGAGGCTGCATCCTCCGAAGGGATGACGGTCGAAGAGTTCGTGCGCGCGCATCTCTTGTCAAACGCAAGGATCGCAAAAAAATCACAATCTTATCCAATCATTGGGGGCATGGCTGACGAGGCAAACCTCCTAGACGAAGTTGTGGCAAACGCCTATGCCGCACGGGAAAGAGACCCGCTGAGGGTTGACTCGGATGGATAAAACTCTGCTTGATACGGACATCCTTTCAGAAATTCTCCTGCGTCATTCCCGCGCAAGCGGGAATCTAGCCCACTGGCACTGCTACTGGATTCCCGCCTGCGCGGGAATGACTGCCCCCAAACAGGTTGGTCTGCACCATCATCGCTTGAACACTGGATTCCCGCCTGCGCGGGAATGACTGCCCCCCCCCGTCACTGCCCACAAAATCGTTACCAGCGTTGGACAGCGTTGGGTGCCACCCAAGAATTCTTTTCTGCATCGCACACTCTCCCGCTGCCACCCGTTTTACGTCAGGTTGGAGTGCTCATGTGCCATCAACCCTTGCTTGCTTCCGCGGTCGCTGCCCGCGACGCCACTCGCGCCAGACGAGCTGTGGGAAAATCCACGCGTCCCGCAGATAGCGCCCCGCCAGACGCGTAGGCTCGCTGGCCAAGCGATGCAGCCATTCCAGACCCAAACGTTGCAGCCAACGTGGTGCACGGCATTTTTCACCGGCCAAAAAATCGATCGTCGCGCCCACGCAGAGTGCCACGCGAGCCTCCAACTCGGCAGCATGGCGACTGACCCACAGCTCTTGTTTGGGGGCGCCCAGACCAATCAACAACAACTGGGGGTGCGCCTCGCTGACCATGGTAAAAATTTTATCATTCTCCTGGTCGTCATCCTCAAAACCAAGCGGGGGCGAATACGTACCCACAATTTCCACCCCGGACCAGCGCTGGCCAATGGCCTGGGCCGCGCGCTTGCCCACCCCGGGCGCGGCCCCCAACAGAAACACACGTAGCTTGTGAGCGGTGGGTGATTCGCGTGAGACCGACTCAAAGAGTGCCGGTACCAAGTCGCTGCCCGCCACCCGTTGGGGTAGGGCCCGACCCAACATTCGTGCCGTCAGAACGACCGGGGCTCCGTCGGCCAAGACCAGCGAGGCACCGGCATACGCCTCGCGGAGGGCGGCGTTGGTTTGATACATCACCGTGTGATCCACATTGGGCGTCACGACATAACGACACGTCGCGGCCCGCGGAGATGCACACCATTGCCGGATGACCTGTACCGCACCGCACATATCGGTCGCATCGATCCGCATCCCGAACAGGGAGATGGACGACACCGCAGGGACTCGCATGGGGCTAGCAGAATGCACGCGGATCCTCCATCGCGGCCCGCGGGGACGGCTGCCATACGTCCGGCAGACTAGCGGAGTGCTGGACGGGCGCAGCGGCTGCTCTACGGGCCATGCTGAGCAGGCCCATCGTCACGCCCAACGAGAGGCACAAGAGCCATTGCTCGTTGGGCGAGAGCGTCAAATCGTGAAACATGGCGTTGACCCCATAGGTCGTGAGGACTGCCAGGGCAAACAGCCCCTGACACCGTACCCAAGGTGGCGCTTGGGAATCGCGCACCCCATGACAGGCCGCCCGCGCCCAAGCCAGCAGCAACGCCACGAAAAGCGTAAAGCCCACCAAGCCGGTTTCAACCAGCACGCTTAAAAATGTATTGTGATGATCTAAATTGCGCAGCGATTCCAATTCAATGGGCTGACTGCGATCGGACAAATAGGGCAGCTTGGCATCGTAAAATCGCCCAAAGCCGCAGCCCCACAGCGGACGGTCGACAAACATGCGCAGCGACACGTAGGCAAAGGAAGCCCGCTGCGAGACCGAATGACTGGAGGAGCCATCCGTATCTTGCCGCCCTAGGTGGACAATCTGCTCACCAACCGCGATGGTTCCCACCAAGCCCAACCCGAGCACACCGGTCAAAAATACAGGCCGCCAACTACGGGGCAAGCGCCACCAGGCCACCACCGCGCAGCCCGCCAACAGCCCCAACCAAGTCGAACGCGTGTAGGTGTAATACAGGCCCACCACCATCACAACCAGCGCCGCACCAAGGAGCACACGTTGGGTGCGCCCGGCGCAGCCCCAGAGAAACCAGGTCGCCCACAAACAAATCGCCAGATACACTCCCAAACTGACTGACAGCAGGGCAGGTCCCCGGGCGCGCCCAAAATGAGTTCCCAAATCCGGGTCGGCAATGAACTGGGGAAACACGGCCCACCAGTGGCCATGCACCTCGGCCACGCCCGTGACGGCCAAATACACGCCCAGTCCACTCAGGCACCCCAGCACCCACCGCCACTGCCGCTCGGTCAGTTCAGCACCGCGCACCGCCACGTACAAAGCCGCCGGCATGAAAAAACTGGCTACCAACCGCCAGCCTGGCGGCGCACTGGCCCCTGCCACGGGTGCCGCAGGTGTCAGCAAGAAGCGCACCGCGAGATACCCCAGCAGCAACAGGCCAATCCAATCGGCCCCCTGCAGCGGACGTAGCGGTAGCTGCCCTTGCCACCACCGGCATAGCAACAGCAATACCAAGCCCACCAGCAGAACCCGCGCACAATTGAGGGAAACGGGTCCCACATCGAACTGCCAAAAATTATTGGTGAATACATACCCCAACAAGACAAAGGCCGTGCCGCACAGCAGCAACGAACCGTAACGCAGATAGACCAAGGCCCACACAGTTGCCGCCAACGCACCGATGAGTAAGAGAATGGGCATGTGGAGTTCCACTTTCAGTACTTCACCGTTCTCACCAGGAACCGGGGCGATAAGCCGCCCGAGGATCGACGTTTTTACTCAAAGTGAAAATAGGTATCCCTCGTGCTGGCCGATTTGGGCCGGAAAAGCCCGCTCCAGTGACTTCCCGGCCTGTATTTGTTGTGAGCCGCCGCGGTGCGGGAAGATAGTCTTATTTCCCGGGCTTTACCGGCTTCATGGAAGCCTTGTTTTCAGTTTGAGTTTTTAGCAAGTAGCACTTTGCTCGCCCCCGGCTGCATCGGCCAAATTTGGAACGACTGACTTTCTTATTTTTTTGCTGGTGGGCGATTAAACAATCGAGGACCTGAAGGGGTGGACTGGGTGGGCTGCTCCTCGGCGGGAAGCCCCATCTCGGAGGAAACAGCCGCGGTGATTTCGGCAATCAACGCAGCCACGTTTGGCGCTGCATCCACAGAACCGTCTGGAGTCAGCTGGATGGGAAGCGTTTGTCCTACGGCGTGTTGGGCCGCGGCTGTCACGGGAAACGCGTGCGATGGAGTGTCCGATGTGGCGGGCGGAGCAGCCGGTGGCGCCGCAGCAGGCATGTTTGATTCAACCTCCGCGGCACACCCGTCGGCAGGCCAGGTGCTGGACCGCTCAGCAGTCGCCGTGGACACAGCAGGAGGCTCCCCAGGCGGCGGCACGGACAAGAACAGGCACCCCAAACCCAAGATGCAACCGCCCACAGCCCCTAGCAGCACGACCGCAGCACGGCTCAAACCGACAGGATGGGTTCCGGTTTCGGGTGCATCCAGGGGACGCACCAGGCTCACTTCACGGGCCGACGCCAAGGCCGCGCGGACCTCGCCCAGTTGCTTGCGGGCTTGATCCAAAACCTGACGACTGTTTTCAGCCGCCGAGACATGATTGGCATACGGGGCCCGCAGTACGGCCAAACGATGCAACCGCTCTGTGGCGCGCGTCGTCTGCTGGCTTAAATTGGACCAACGATTTTTACTCAGTCCCACCTCGATCTGCAAACCTTGAATGGCCACCTGCAATTCAGCATGCAAATCGCCACGAATTTTTTGCACGGCCTGGTCTGCCGCGGTCACCGCAGGGTGCGTGGACGTGTGGGTGCCCACCAAACGAGCAGCCCGCAGCTGGGCGTCGACCAATCCGTCCTTCAGCTGACGCAGTGTTGGCTGCGACAAGAGCAAACTATTTGGCAAGGCGACCAGTTGTTGCGGATCTTGGGAGGCCCGCTGCAGTTCACGCACCAAATGCTCCGCATCGCGAACCTGTTGGCCTGCCTGGAGCGTGGCCTCTTCCAGGGCCGTGACCCGCTGACGCAGATCGCTTTGTCCGCTATACGAGGCATTAAGCGTCCGCAGTTCGCCCAAGTCCGACCCTACGGAAATCTCAAACGCAGTCAGCTTGGCCGTCTCTTGGTCATGCGTGCTGGCGGCCAACTTCACCTGTTCCTGCAATTCCGCCTCTAAGCTCCGGGCTTGCTCCTGACGCAATTGCCGCAGGCGGCTATCGAGCTGCCGGCAGAGTTCAGCGACCAATTGGATTGCCCGCTCGGGCTGCTCATCTTGCACCTGCAAGTAAAACACCTCGGTCTTGCCGAACTCCGCTCCCTGGGGAGGCGACATCTGGAGCCGCTGACGAAAATCTTCCAGCTCACGAGCCTGCGGTGCGGTAGGCTCCACTTCCGGAGGGGCACCGGCTACCGCTTGCAGTGTGGCGGAAATCACGTGCTGACTTTTGACAAGTTCTAGAATGGTTTCCTGAAAACTCCGCATCTCGTACAAGTCCGCAAATTTTCCGGGGCTGCTTGAGCCGGGGGTCGACACTTCACTGCGGACGACCAAGGCTTGCGACGCTTCCCAGTAACGCGGCATCACCGCGGCATAGCCGGCAGCGACGAGGATGCACCCGAGCATTAGCAACACCCAACGAGGCCAATATCGGATTAGCAATTTGGCGCATTGCTGCGGCGTCAGCCCCTGCGCGGGGTGCGGTTCGTGTCGTGATGGATTCATTGTACGCTACCAACAATAAAGGTTTACATTTGCGCAAATTCCAGCGACCAACGGGAGCGGGCCATTATCTTCCGAGCGGCAGCTCGCATTGTCTGGCGGCACTGCCGCCCTCGCATTGGCCGGCGGTCGCCCGGTTTTGCTATAGCAACATATAGCTTACGGCTGGACCGTAGGCTCCCGAGCCAGCCACATAAAAAGGTGTCAGGAACCTTTTATTGACAAAGTTTTGAGATAGACCTTAAAGTTCCCACAAAACCTCCCGTGACTGCGTCACATCGGTAGGCTATCGCCAACCGATGCCACCCACCGCCAACCGCTGCCCCCCCACAACTGGCAAATTCGTGCCAGCCCGTTCCTGCCACCCCGCCGCGTCCCACCCTTCTTCGGCCAGGCCTAAAACACCACCAGCCAGACGCATTTCCCCCACTCCGTAAGCGATTTTGACCTATTGTTGAACACAAACTGAAAACAAGGCCTCCCTAAAGCCGGTACAGCCCGGAGAATCAGGCACGTTTCCAACGCCGTAGCGGTTCCAAACCGACTCGCAGGTACGCTATGCATATCCGGCACATTGAAGACCTCGACGACCTGCTGCCTTACCGTGACCGGTGGGACGAGCTCGCTGGTAAGTGCATTTTTCGCAGCTGGACGTGGCTGACCACCTGGTGGAAACACTATGGCCCCACCCTTGGCCAGTTGCGGGTGTACCTGCTCCTGGAGGACCCCAGCACCGCTGCGGTCCAGGATAACCTAGCCGCACAACCTGGCAGTCGTACTCCACCAGACAACCGCCCACAACAGGAGCAACTGGTAGCAATCCTGCCCTGTTACCTGAACCATTCGCTGACTCGAGGTCGCGTTTTGCGTCTGCTGGGGGATGGTGAGGTCTGTAGCGATTATCTGGACTTGCTGGCTGCGCCAGCCCACCAGGCAGCAGCCGCAGAATACCTGGCCCAACATCTGCTCCACACGGCGACCGACTGGGAACTGGCCGACTTTTCCGGCATTGCCCACGGAAACACGGGCCTGCATCACTTGGTTCAATGCTTACAATCCCAGCACTGCCACATCCAACAGACGCCCGGTCCGCACTGCTGGTCCATTCCCTTACCCCACAGCTGGGAAGAACTGCTGGCCCAACAATCCAAATCCCATCGCAAACAACTTCGTCGCCTCCAGCGACGCGTCCTGGAAACCCCTCAAGCCAATTGGCACCTGGTGGAAACCTCCAGCGACTTGGAGAAGGCCTGGCCCCTGCTGATGGATCTGCACCAACGGCGACGTCAAAGCCTAGGCGAACCCGGGTGTTTTGCCTCACCCCGGTGGGCAGCCTTTCAACGTGAAATGGCTGCCCGGCTGCTCGAGACCGGACACCTGCGACTTTCCTGGCTGGAACTCGCGGGCGCGCCGGTGGCCGCGGAGTACCACCTGGCAGCTTGCGATAAAACCTTTGCCTACCAGGGCGGCCTGGAACCGCTGCAGCTGGACGCAGAACCCGGCAAACTCTCCATGATTAAAACCCTGCAACATGCGATTCACGAGGGCCATACCCAGTTTGACCTCTTGCGAGGCGACGAGCCGTACAAGGCCCACTGGCGGGCAGTGCCCGAGGCCACCACCGACTACAAAATCGTTGGACCGCGCACCACCGCGCGGCTCCGCTACCAAACCTGGGCCACGTGCCGCAAGGCCGCCAGCCAAGTCCGACAATGGGCGGGCCACACGGAATGAGTTATTGCATCTGAAACGTACAGGAAATCGATATCATGCCACTAGACACCTTCAAATCTCCGCTCCGTGACCTGTACTATCTGGCCACCTTGCCACAGCGCAAGCACCTGGCCGCCCAACGGGTGCAACAAAAACAGGTTCCCGTGATCGTGCTGTTCTACCACCGGGTAGCGGACCATGCCCCCAATCCCTGGACCATCTCCAATACCCGCTTTCGCGCGCAATTGCGCTGGATTCAACAGCGTTTTGAAATCATCTCCTTGACCACAGCCCAGCAGCGCATCGCCAGCGATGCCAATCAGCAGCCCGCCGTCTGCATAACCTTTGACGACGGCTATGCCGATAATTGCGATGCGGCCATCCCCTGGCTGCTGGAAAACAACGTGCCTTTCACCTACTTTGTCACCAGCAGCAATCTTCTCTCCGGAGAACCCTTTGCACACGATTCGGACCAAAACTGCCCCTTGGCCCCCAACACCCCACAGCAACTCCGTGACATGGCAGCCGCCGGTGTCGAAATCGGTGCGCACACCCGCACCCATGCCGACCTGGGTACGCTCGCAGCAGAGTCGGATCTCTATGACGAAATTGTAGGCTCCAAGCACGATTTGGAGGCCCTGCTCGATACGGCGGTCCGCTATTTCGCCTTTCCCTTTGGCCTGCAGGAAAACATGACCACCGCCGCCTTTCGCGTGGCCTTCCAGGCGGGTTTCTGGGGAGTCTGCTCCGCCTACGGGGGCTACAACATGCCCGGCAGCGATAGTTTTCACCTGCAAAGAATTCACGGCGATCCCACCTGGAGCCGTTTCCGCAATTGGCTCTCAGTCGACCCCCGCAAACTAAAACACCAAACAAAATTCCACCCCGGCAACTACCAAAACACCTTTTGATGCGAGCTTCCGCTCGGAAGATGCTGGTCCGCTCCCGTTGGTCGCTCCGTGTTACAGAAAACAAAAATTTTAATAGTAGTCAGGCAAGGGGCTCAGACTTAATTTCGGAAGATGTTGGTCCGCTCCCGTTGGTCGCTCCGTGTTAAAGATTTCAAACTGAAAACAAGGCCTCCATGAAGCCGGTAAAGCCTGAGAAAACAGTACCCGTTTCCACATCGTAGCGGCTCATCAAGAAACCTAGTTGAGAGGCGGATGGAGTGGGATTTTCCGGCCCAAACCGGCCCCGCATGTAGCAGACGTGTTTTCACTTTGAGTAAAGATACAAACCCATGGCCCAATCCCGTCTAAAAGCCGACACACTGGCGTTCAGCGTGCTGATGCTGATCGTCTTCACGGTGGTCCAGCGGGCCGTCGGCCTGGGACGCAGTGTACTGTTCTGCCGCTGGCTGGCGCCCGAGACCCTCGGGCAATGGGAGATGGTGTATAGCTTCCTCTTGCTGGCCGCACCGCTGGCCGTGCTGGGTGTGCCGGGATCCTTTGGACGCTATCTGGAACACTACCGTCAGCGGGGACATCTACGCACCTTCCTCAGCCGTACCATGATCTGGACGGGAATCTGCGGCACGGCCGCCGTCGTGGTGGTACTCAGCCTCCGCACCCAGTTTTCGCGATTGATATTTGGCACCTCCGACCAGGCCGATCTGGTCAGCGGAGTCGCCCTCTGTTTGGCGGCGGTCATCTTGCAGCACACGCTGATTTCCCTGTTCAACGCGCTGCGGCTGTTCCGTATCGTCTCCGCCATGAATTTCGCGCAGAGCCTGCTGTTTGCCAGCCTGACCCTGACCCTACTGACCATGCAGACCTCCGTCAGCAGTCTCTTGATCGGTTACGGAGCCGGTTGTTTGGTGGCCTCACTGGGGGCAGTCTGTTGGGCCTGGCCCGCCTTGCGGGGCGTCGCACCTGCCCAGGAATGGTTGCCCCAAACGGAGTTTTGGCCGCGTTTGATGCGGTTTGCTTTTTACGTCTGGCTCACCAACCTCTTGATCCACCTGTTCGCCATTCTGGATCGCTATATGATCGTGCACTATAGCGGTCTTCAAGTCGCCACGGCCTTGGAACAAGTCGGCCATTATCACAGCAGCCGCATCATCCCCCTGCTGCTGGTTTCCTTTGCCGAAATCCTGGCCGATCTGATCATGCCCCATCTCAGTCGGGATTGGGAAGCCGGCCGCACCACCCAAGTCGGTCACCAACTAAAACTTTATTTAAAACTCACGGGCCTGGGACTGTTGGCCATCGGGACTTGCATGTTGGTCTGCGCACCGCCCCTGTTTGATATCATCCTCCAGGGAAAATATGCCCAGGGGCTGGCGGTACTGCCCTGGACGCTGGCGGGCTGTATCTGGTTCAGCCTGTACTTGGTGGCCCAAACCTATCTGTGGTGTGCCGAGAGGACCCGCCTGGCCACGGTCCCCTTGGCCCTCGGGCTGGTCATCAATGGTGCGCTGAACTTGCTGCTGCTGCCCATGTGGGGATTGCCGGGTGCAGTCATCGCGACGGGCCTGGCCACGCTGGCGTGCTTAAGCGTCACGCTGCTGCTGAGTTGGCGGGCAGGACTTGCCCTGGATCGAGGCCTCTGGATCGTCTGCTGGGCCCCCATCGTCCTCAGTCAAGGAGCCGCGATAAGTGCCGTGCTGACCGCTGGCCTCCTGCTGATCACGCTGTTCACACCCATCATCATCAACCGCCATGAGCGGTCCCAGCTGCGTGAACTCGCGCAACAAGGCCTCCAAAAAATACACTTGCTGCAAAACGACCACTGGCCGCTGGGCACAAGTAAATAGACTCAAACTGACTGAATAAAAGACGCTGCCATGTCCCACCCACCGTCCAACTCGAACACACCACTGCGGATTTTGTTTCTGGTGACCAGTCTGCCTGTTGGTGGTGCCGAGACACTGCTGGTCAACCTCGTGCGCGGCCTGAACCCACAACGTTTTGCCCCCCAGATCGGCTGCCTGAAACACCGCGGCCCCCTGGGCGACCAACTGGCGGCCGAGCTGCCCGTGCACCAACACCTGATCCGAGGAAAATTTGACGTGCTGGTCTTACTCCGCCTCTGGAAACTAATGCGGAATTCCCAAATCGATGTCGTGATCACGGTCGGAGCGGGCGACAAAATGTTTTGGGGACGCCTGGCCGCGCGGCTGGCGGAAGTGCCGGTAGTGATCTCCGCCCTGCACAGCACGGGCTGGCCTGATTCCGTGGGCCGACTGAACCGCTGGCTGACTCCCCTCACCGACGCCTTCATCGGTGTGGCCGACGCCCATGCAGCCTACTTGATGGCACACGAACACTTCCCCCCTGAAAAAGTCCATACGATTTATAACGGCGTCGATACCGACCGGTTTGTCCCCGGCGACCGCCTGGCGCGCCGCACGGCCTTAGGCCTCCCCGCCAAGGCCCCGCTCCTGGGCATCTTGGCAGCGCTGCGGACAGAAAAAAATCACGAGCTCTTTCTCACGGGGGCCGCTCAAATACGTCGCAGCCTGCCGGACGCCCAGTTCGTCATCATTGGCGAAGGCCCCCGGCGAGAGCGGCTGGAGGCCCTCGCAGGCCAACTCGACATCGCGGACTGCACCCATTTTCTGGGCGCGCGACTCGATATTCCGGCCATCCTGCCCGCCCTCGATCTGATGGCCCTGACCTCGCACAATGAGGCCAGTCCCGTATCGATCCTGGAAGCACACAGCTGTGGTCTGCCGGTGGTGGCGCCCGCAGTCGGCTCCGTACCGGAAACCGTCATCCCGCAGCAGACCGGACTGCTGTTCGCGCCGGGGGACGTGGACGGTTTTGTGAGGGCCGCCCTAACCGTGCTGCAAACCCCCGAATGGGCCGCCGAACTTGGTTCCCGGGGCCGACAACGTGTGCTGCAGCAGGGCTCGCTGACCGCCATGGTCCAGGACTATGAAATGCTCATCAGCCAACTTGCCGCCGATAAAGTGGAACGGCCCCTGCCCACCAAATCGGCTCCAACACACGAGACCCACGGGTCTGATGTGAGATGTGAAATGTGAGATATTAGATGTGAGAGATGTGAGATGTGAGATGTGAGATATTAGATGTATGGCAACAACGCACTTTATCGGGCCTGGCGCCATGGGGTCTGGCTCATTTTTTCGGCGCTTTAGGCCGTGGGCCTCACATCCAGCACAGCCGCCGAAAAAATGTGCCTGACCCCCTTGAGACTGATGTGAGATGTCAGATGTGAGATATTAGATGTATGGTAGCAACCTACTTTACCGGGCCTGGCGCCACGGGGTCTGGCTCATTTTTTCGGCGCTGTAGGCCGTGGGCCTGCCCTCGGCTTGAACGGGGGCCTCACATCCAGCACAGCCGCCGAAAAAATGTGCCTGACCCCCTT
>CAMYJY010000027.1:16479-17964 GCA_947258835.1 uncultured Pirellulales bacterium | reverse complement strand
CATCCGCACCCAAAAATTGAATCCCGATATTTTTCCGGAACTGTCCTAATGCCCAGCTCTTTCACCACCGCCGAATTGGAAGCCTACTTAGACGAGGCCCTGCCCAGCCAGCGGATGGCCCAGATAGAAGCTGTCCTGCGGGAAACGCCTGCCTTAGTCCAGCAGTTGGCATCGATTACCCAGGGACGCAGTTCAGGTGTCCACTCCCTGGGTACGATTTGGCGCAGGCATCGTCTGACTTGTCCATCGCGGGCGGAGTTGGGCAGTTCTTTGCTGGGCGTATTGGAGCCCGCCCAGGCCGCCTACATTCAATTCCACGTTGAGACCGTTGGCTGTCGCTTATGTCAGGCCAGTTTGGAGGATCTGCGGGGGCAGCACCAAGCAGCGGATCCGCAGGCCCGCGAGTTGCGGCGGAGCAAGTATTTTCAGTCGAGTGCGGGATACCTGTAGCTTCTGATGTGAGATGTGTGATGTGTGATATGTGATGTGTGATATGTGATGTATGGCACAACCTCAGGAAGCTGGGACGCCACCTCGAAAATCACACACCACATCAAAGATCTTGCATCTCACACTCCGCTACACGGTGGGGCTGCGCCCCAGCTTACGGCCCATCCCAACATCACGAAGGAGGTGTTTACAATCGCAGGCAGGGGTAGGGTGACAGCCAGAAGAGTTTGGGGGGAAACAGGGCTCCCAGTACGGGCAGCAGTTGGGCATGGGGGGTTCGCAGGCAGTCGCGGGCCAGGGCCGTGGAGAACGTCAGGTTGCTGATCAGCAAATCTTGCCAAGTTTGCCAGGGGCACTGCAAGTCGCTCGGTAGCGTGACGGCAAGTCGTTCCAGACGCGCACTCCGCCGCGTGAGGGTCAGCCGCTGGTGGCAGTCTCCCACGGCCAGATTGATTTCGACAGGGCGCGGGACGTCCGACTCACGGGCTCGCTCGTGGAGTACGGGATAGATCCTGTCGACCCACCGCTCCGGTGCCAGCAGCTTCAACATCCAATGTCCCCGGGTGTGGGCGGCATTGCTGATCCAACTACCGCCCGCGGTCACCAGCAGTTCATGCAGGGGATCGGCAGCCGGGGTGTGGAGGGAGACAAAATGATGATCGCGGTCGATGGCGTCACGGCAGGCTTGGGCCACCAGCTGGGTGCGCACTCCGGCGTAGCCGGGCAGTGTCAGCATTTCGACGATGCAGGAATCGCGGATTACGGCATAGCCTACGACCCGCGGCGTTTCAGCGAGCCGATTTTCCTCCACGGCGGATCGAGATAGGGGGTCTGGGCCTTTCTTTTTCTCGATGGCAATAAGAATTTGGTCATGTGCCTTGCGTCCCACCAACCATTGCCAGTAGGCAGTCGTCCGATGTTGAGCGCCCCAAGAACCGGTTGCCAGTTGCGTGTAGAGGTCTTGCAAATGTTCGAGCTCGACGTGCCGCCAGGTGCGAATTTCGATGGTAGGTGTGTTGTCGAGATAAATGTCAT
>CAMYJY010000027.1:0-16350 GCA_947258835.1 uncultured Pirellulales bacterium | reverse complement strand
TGAGTTGAACTTTGCGCTTGAGCAGCAGCCGATCGGTGGGCTGGTAGCTTGGTTCGTCCAAGCGACTCTGGAAATCCTCGGCTTGCGAAGTCTGAGAAGCTTGGACGAGTAGGTTGGAAACGAGGGGATGGTCGCCCACGCCGCCGACAATAATTTGGTAGTCGGAGCTCAGCTGGCGCAACACAACCGGACTGTGAGGGGGAGTATTTTCGACCATCTCTACACTGAGGTGCCTCCCGTGTGGTGCTGGGATCGAGACTAAATAACTCGCAGGGGATCGCACTCGGTTTGGCTGGGCCAGACTTCCATGTTGGGGACTTGCTCGCTCAGGTACTCCGCCAACGAGAGCATGGCAAAATGTTCGCTGGCGAAGTGGCCTGCGAGAATCAAGCCCAGACCTTGTGCCTCGGCTTCCAGGCACGTGTGTAAATTCGTCTCACCGGTGACGAGACAATCGCACTGCGCGGCAACGGCCGCTGCCAAAAACGAGCCTCCGCTCCCACAGGCAATCGCCACGCGGGAGACGCTGAGGTCGTCGTCGCCGACAACCTGCAATCGATCGACTTCTAAAAAAGTCTTCACCCGTTCCGCCATGTCGCGGAGTGGAAATTCTTCACCCAGGCTTCCTTTTCGGCCGCTGCCTACGTCCGCTTCATCGCCCTGCCCAGCGGGCACGAGCGGCTCGATTTGTTGCAGGCCCAGGCCGATCGCCAAATGTTGGTTGATTCCAGCTGGAGCGGAGTCAAAGGCTGTGTGCGCGCTGTAAATGCCTATCCGGCCGGTAATGAGGTGCAGCAGCAAGCGGCCGGGAGTGGTGGCCGTGGTCAGTGACTGGAGGGGGCGGAAGGGGAGGGGATGATGCGTGACGATCAAGTCCACATTTTTTTCCAAGGCTTCGCGGACGGTCCTGGGGGTGATCGTCAAGCAGGTCATCACCCGGTCGGCTGGCCAGCTGGGGTCGCCTACCAGCAGTCCCACATTGTCCCAGTCCGCGGCCAAGCGCGTGGGGGCCAAGACTTCGAGCAGTTCTGTCAGATCGCCGATGGTGGGCATGGCTGGCTCAAGGGGACACAGGGGGATGGGGTGGCGCAGCGACGGCTGGCACCCAACGCTGGTAACGATTTCAGTGGCAGTATTGGCTGGTTCCAGTCATTCCCGCGCAGGCGGGAATCCAGTAGCAGTGCCAGTAGTCTAGATTCCCGCCTGCGCGGGAATGACGCGGGTGGCACCCAACGCTGGTAACGATTTTAGTGGCGGTATTGGGGGGGGCCAGTCATTCCCGCGCAGGCGGGAATCCAGGCACTCGGAAAGGTTCTCGTACTTTATGGATTCCCGCCTACGCGGGAATGACGGTAAGTGGCACCGGGAATGACGCAGGAAATCCTTTTCCGCTGGGATAAATCGTTACCTGCGTTGGGTGGCACCGACAGTCGGCCGGAGTTGGCTGGGCCATGAAAACAAGCCTCTATCGGCCGATGTCGGTGTGCGCAGCACAGGAGGTTGTGGCCATTGGGGTACATCACATGACACACCCTCCGCATGGTAATCGGTGCGTGGATACGGGGCAAGCCGCTGTTTTATTCGGTAAGGTCTCCTGCCGGGCCTGTGTCACAACCGAAAAACAGAGATGGTTTTCGAGTATTTTCAGCCCCCGGCGCGCGACCCGGAGCACGCTGCGCCAAATTCCATTCCGGGCGGCTGCTAGGGTTCCGCGACGATCCGCTGGTTCAGCACCCGCACGCCGCCGAGTTCCTCGATCCGTAGCCAGAGTTGGCTGCCCAGCAGTTCACGTCCGTTGGAATAGCGATACGTCTTGGTATTGTAACCATTGCCCAGGCGAAAGACTTGTTTGCGCTGGCGTCTTCTGCCGGGGGCGTACAGCAAGCACCTAAAATCAGCCAGCTCCTCCGAGTGGTTGATCAAGCGTTGTTGGACCACGAGCACTCCGTTGTCATCGAGATGGGTCTCTAATGCCAACTCAATGAATGCATCCCCTACGGCTACCTCCCGATACACACTGAACTTGTATTTTTTGTCCGCATCGACGGAAAAATCACTACGAATTTGCACGATGCCACTACTCGCATCAAACGGCAAAACGCATTGGAAGGGATATTTGGCCTTCTCGCTGGTGGACAGTTTAAAGTCAATCCGGTTGGGCATCACGAACCAGTCTTGAGGTCCTACGATCGTCAGCGATCCGCCTGTTCCTTGGCCGAAGGTATTGGTGAATGTTGCTTGGTTGGGATGTTCGATCCCAAACACACTGGGAATACTCTGGTTGGAGAAATTGAGACTGATCCGCCACTTGGCTACCGCAGGATTGACGCCCAAGACAAAGATGGGCAGGGAGCCAACATGGATGATTTCACGGTGCGCATCACGTTTTGGTGTTGTCGTACGGCCCCAGACATCCATCACCTGAATGCTCTCGCCGAGGTACAGGGTTTCCGTTTTGCCGACGGCATTCCAGGTGACCATGAAGACGTCCCCGTCGGCTCTTTCAAAAATATGGTTCTCGCTTTTTTCGGGCATTCGGATGCTGCCCAGATAATTCGCGCCGCTGAGCAACGTGGCCGTGGTGCGCCACGGCAGCAACAACTCACCCGGTTCTCCCTGGGTGGACATAATCCCGCGTTGGTCATCGAAGGGCTGGGCGATAAAAATGCCGTCCGCGCCATGGATTTTGCAGGCAAGCATTTGTTGCACCAGGTCTTGCGTACGGGATTCCAAGTCGTAGTAGCGACGATCCAGCGGCTCGACCAAGGCCCAGCGATCCACCCGTTCCCGCCGTGACGAAGCGAGGTAGGTCGCGATTTCACTGCCTGTCAGCCCTGGATCGGCGGACAGCTGTTGGAACTCCCACGTGGCCAATTTGTCGTGGGGAGTATTTTTGTTCCACGGCCAGCCCAGTCCCAAATGGACCTCCTGGCCAAAGCGAAACAGTTGTTTGCGGAGCTTGCTGATTTCATCCTCGAGCTGGTGAAAATTGGAGAAGCTCGTATCGTGATCGGTGCCCAGCTGCCACCAGCGGACGCGTAAGGAAAGTCGGGTGAGCACTTCACCGAGGGAGGGCAACCAGCCCGACGGGTCTTCGACGGCCAGCAGGTCCGCAATCGTAATATCGGCTGGCAGACGTCGGCCCAGGTCCAGGTCGGCGGGGGGACGATCGATAATGCCCACCACTTCCACGTCTTGGGCGGCCATCCGCTCGGTAAACTGAATTAATTCGTCACCCCGCTCCAGCTCGGATGGACCGTACCACACGGGCAGTTTGACCCAGCTGATGCCTACGCGGAGCAGTAACTTCTCCAGCTGCGCGAAGTCGAGAGGTATCTGATTGCTGACCAGCGACCAACCAAACTCCCCTTTGGAACCACGGCTGATGGGTGGCACGACGGCGATGGAAATCATCTGGTCTTTCAGCGTTCCCCGAGCCGTTTTCATGGAAACGCGGACGCGATAAAAACCATACTCGTGAATGGGAGGCAGCCAACAGGTTTCGCCCGCATAGCCTTTGCGCAATTGCTTGGACCGGTTCACAATGTCCGAGGCTTTGCTGATACGTTCCGTGATCAGACGTCCGTCGAGTTGGACCGTGTTATTATCCAGGTGGTGGCTGCTGGCATCCAACAACTCGAAATGGATTTTGGGTTCTCTTTCCAAGATTCCTGAAAGTTCGCAGGTGACTTTGATATTATTTGGATTCGTGTACACATTGAAGGAGCTGTTGGTGGACACGGTCATGCGGGGCAGCCGGGCCAGCCACACGTCATCCAGGGCCACATAGCCTTCCAGGTCCACGTGCGTGCCACGATGCACTTGGAGGGTGACCATGGCCAATTGCACCTCCGCATGGGGTACGCTGATCGGTCCAATCTGAAGTTTGGTCCAGCCACGGGTGTTTTTAAAAACCTGGCTCCGCACCGAATGCAGAATTTCACGGTGTTCGTTGCAAAAATCGATTTGCAAGTGACAGCTGCCATGCTGCAGGCCGACGGCTTTCAGGCGGGCCTCGGCGACGTAGCTGAACATGCTGGAGACGGACACCGCCGGACTTGAGACGCTGGCATTGGCACCATTGAGTTCCACGGCCAGGCACCGCTGGGCCATCGCTTGGGGGTCGTCTTGGAGTTGCACCTTGACATAGTGCGGCCACTGGGGCCCCTCACGACGGGTCCAGAGGTCGGGCCATGAATCGTAGTTGACATCCCCCGCCGCGCTGAAATCAGACGACCAGATTTCGACCGCATCCAAATGCCGATCCGACCTGTCCGGCAGCGCCAAAGCAGCTAAAATCAGAATGTACGAGAGATATGCCATCGAAAAAAATTCCTTACTGACTATCCACACGGCCCATCCACACGAGGCAGACAATCCAGGTGATTGGTCACAAAATTGCGGCTCAAACCAAGTGTTTCGCGCAGCCCATCAAGAAAGCATTGCATACGGCAGCCCGTTTGCAGTGTGATGGGGTGCAAATCGATGCCCGGCAGGAGCTTTTGCCGGCCGAGTTATCCGAGACAGGCAAGCGCCAGCTGCGGAAAATACTGACAGATCTGAATTTGCGGGTTGGTTCGGTGGTTTTTCCCACCCGGCGGGGCCTCGCCAGTTCGGCCGACAGGGAGCGCCGGGTGGAGGCCATCCAGGCGGCGCTGCAGCTGGCCGCGGATCTCCACAGCCGCGTGCTGGTCGTCAATTTGGGCAGCCTGCCCGTGGCCGAAGATACGCCGCCGCGGGCCGCACTAGGCGAGGCCGTGTGTCGCCTCGCCGCGGCGGGGAACCACTATGGAGTGCAGCTGGTCTTGCAGGCTGCGGGCACCGCGCCGGAATTGTTGGGGGAGTGGTTGGGGACCTTTCCGGAGGGCAGTGTCGCTATCGACTTGCATCCGGCCCAACTGCTAGCCCACGACGTGTCACCATGCGACTACCTGACCGCGCTGGGGGCGTCCATCGGGCACGTGTATGCGGTGGATGGTGTGTACGACGTGGCGCACGGGCAAGGGGTTGAGGTCGAGCTGGGACGTGGGAGCGTGGACCTGCCTGAAATGTTGGCTGGCCTGGAGGAGCATGCCTACCGCGGCTGGCTCACGATCCAGCGTTTTGCTTCCCGCCAGCCTGTGGAGGATATCGGCAATGCGGTGCAGTTCTTGCGCGCGATCGGGCGGGATTAGTGACCCAGGCCGTTGGCCTGGGCTCACTCGTGTGTCTTTCCATGGTGTCATTATGGCAGCAGTTTTTGACCATATTCGCGGAGGCAGTCGAGGAGCTGCCGCAAGTGCGCTGCGGTGGTGAGGGGATTCATGATTGTCGTTCGCAGGTAGCTCCGGCCATCCAGGGAGGTTTGCACGAGATAAAAGTCGCCTGCTTCGATCACCGCGCGGCGCAAGCGCAGTTGGAAGGCGTCGATTTCTGCTGGACTCCGGTCCCGTAACGTGGGGGGCAAGTAGCGGAAGACAACGATATTGCAAGGTGGCTGGCAGAGGGGTTGGAAATCGTTCTGCTCCACCAGCAGCCGATAGAACTGTTGGGCCAGGTCCAAGGTGACGTCTACCAGCGCTGCAAACAGTTGGCGCCCGAAGAGGGACCACACGCCCCACAATCCCATGGCGGCTGCGCGCTTCGTGCATTCGACATTCGTAATCCCATTGTCAAACTCGGCCATGCCGGGAACGGAGGGATCAAACAAATACGGTGCCACCTGCTCGAAGGCCGCGTAGCGATGTTCGTGCTGGCGGTAGAACACGAACGCGCAGAGGGCCGGTATGAAGAGCATCTTGTGGGCATCGCAAACCACGCTGTCGGCCAGCTCAAGTCCCGCTACCAGGTGTTGATGTTGCGGGCTGAGGCAGGCGGCGCCACCGTGGGCGGCATCCACGTGCAGCCAGACCTGATGTTGCCGGCAAATTTGGGCAATCTCGACCAGCGGATCAAAGGCCCCGCTGGGGGTTGCGCAAGCCGCCGCGGACACGGCCACAATCGGCACGTTCCGCTGGCGCAGCTCGATCAGGATACGATCCAAGGCGGCCGGTTCCATGCGTCGTTGGCGATCCAGGGGGACGCGGACAATCTGATCGGTGCCGATACCCAGCACACCGGCCGCACGCGTCACGCAGTAATGCGCCTCGGCGTGGGTGACCAGCACGGGAGGGAGCTGGCTGTGGGCGAGGCCCGTTTTCCAGCTGTCGCCCAGCGTCACGTTGCGTGCCGTGAGCAGGGCCGTCAAATTGGCCAGCGAGCCACCCGAGGTCACCAAACCGCTGAATTTCCCGGGCGTAAAACCGATGGCCGCCCCCAGCTCGTGGACCATAGCCCGTTCCACGGCGGTGGCCCAGGGCCCCATCTCGTAGATGGCCATCACTTGGTTGGTGATGGCCGTGACCGCATCAAACAAGCCGGCCAGGGGCAGCGAGGCCGGTACTTGATGTCCCACGTAGTGCGGGTGATGCAAGTTTTGTCCATGCTGCAGCGTTTGCTCAATCAGCTCGGTGAAACGGGCTGTCAGTTGATCGGCATTTAGCTCGGGTGCGCGATCGGCCTGTTGCAGCCGTTCGGTAGCCAGCGCGATATTTTCTGTTGGCGGCTGCCAGTTCAAAACCTGGCCCTGGCCGGCTTGCACCGTTTGTAAGTGCGTGACTAGGGACGCGATCAGGCGTTGGCCGGCATCCCGCACGAGCTGCGGGTCGTAGGCCGTGGAGATCAGTTTGCGCTGCTGGGCAAGTCGATCTGATAGGTTGGCTGGGCTCATGTTTGTAGTCTACAGTTTCTGAAAGAACGGCCAGAGGCCGTTTTTTCAGAAACTGCAGTTCCATAGCTTGGCCAGCAAGAGCATGCTAAGATACGCCTATGAAAACAACTGCAGTTGCTGAGATAGCGGCCGGAGGCCGCCATCTCAGGAAGGGGGGCGTATGCTCATTGATACCGGGTTGAGCTTTCGGGAGATCATGATGAATGAGCCTTTGCCCAAGGGGCAGGTCCAGCAGGCTGTCATTGATTTTTTGCAGGGTCGGCAGGACGCAGCGCTCTTTGGGGCCATGGCGGTTAATGCCTATGTGGACGAGTGCCGCATGACGGAGGATGTGGATATTGTTTCCACCAGGGCCAAGGATCTGGCCGAGGAACTGCGTCAACACCTGCATCACGTTTTTCAAATAGCCGTACGTTTACGCACGGTAGGAGCCGGTACGGGGTATCGTCTCTATCAAGTTACCAAGCCCAAAAATCGCCATCTGGTAGATTTGCGACCCGTCGAGGTGATGCCTCCCACTGAATTGGTGGGGGGGGTGCTCGTCTCCAGCCCTGCCGAAGTGATTGCCAGTAAAGTGGTCGCTTGCTGTGGACGAAAAGGAAAGCCCAAGTCTTTTACGGATAGGCGCGATCTTGCTGTGCTCCTCTTGACCTTCCCAGAGCTTAAGTCAGTGGAGGGCCCGGTCCAGAATCGATTGGCTGCTAAGGGGGGGGCACCGGAGGTTTTTGCCCTGTGGAGGGAATTGGTGGCCGAGGAAATTTTGGCAGAGCAGGAGGATGACGAGTTTTTCTAGGCCGGCATCATGAGACAGCATCGGCTTCCGGCAGGCGGGGCACGAGTTGCCGGTATGCGCCCGTGGTCCAGCGGTGGATATCGTTGCGGTACCATTTAGAAAAACGACTTTCGCTGGCGCCTCCCGGGAGGTTGGTCCAGGCGGCGTCGGTGGCCAAGTCGGTGACGAAGTGGTAGCTGGGGGCGAAACTGGATTCGCGGGTGGCGGTGGCCAGCAGGTGTCCTTGGAAGGGCGTGGCCTGGCAGCCGGGCAGAGGCTGGCGGTCGGTGTGGAATCCCAGCAGGCGGCCAACGCGGCTATTTTCGAAGAAGCGATTGGCAAAATGAAAAGAATTCACTTCTCCCCAGGGTTTTGTCGGTTCTGCGGCGGCCTGCTCGGCAGCGGTGCGAATCAGTTGTCCCTTATCGCGCTGTTTCCACCAGAGAGATTCCGGTTGGCAGAGCAGGTTATCGATAGCGCACAGGATCATGGAGGAGTAGCCCATGCGGGTACAGAGAAAAAACATCCGCCGCCAGCCGATGCCCTCTTCATGCCCAAAAATCTCCAGCGCCACGTGGCGATACAGATGCTGAAACATGGTGGCCGCGGTGCTGTCGGGGTCGTATCGCAAGTCCCAAGCGACCAGCGCGTCGCGGAAGGGACCGGCGGGAATGTGGGGCAGAAAAACGGGCAGCAGTCGGCGGGCCTGCAGGCTGGTGACGTCGTATTGCAGTGTTTGCATATCTTCCACCGTCGCCTGCGGCAGCTGATGCAAACGTTCGACGATGCGCTGTTTGCGATAGTCGGGTAGACCGTGGCCATGCAGCAGGAACTGGTGGGCCCGATCCAAGTTTTCATTGGCACTGGCCACATATCCTTCGGGTGGATCGTACAGGCTGGGCAAGGCGGCGGTCGTGAGCCGTCCTTGCCAGTGGGTGTCTTCGTCCCAGGCAGGCAGGGGCAGCAGGCCCCCTTGGCCTGGCGGACGTTGGGGCAACCAGCCACTGGCCTGCCGACCAATATGTCCTTCGCGATCCGCGAACAGCCAGGCCAGGGTGGGGTGTGGATTTTCGCGGACCACGTCCATAGCGGCCCGCGTCGAGGTGCATTGCAGCACATCCAGCCAGCAGCCAATCGACCGTCCGGCGCCGGTCTCGCTACCGATCCATTTGGTCGAGAGATATTTTCCAGGCGATTCGCCGGTGAGGTCCCAGCACAGCGTGCCCTGGGGATTTTCGAAGACCCGCATGGTTTCCGCGGTTTTTCCTTTCCGCTCGATCACTTCTTCACGGACCTGAAAAGGATGCCAGTGGTTGCCACGTCGGTACTGCCAGCCGTGGCTGTCGTCCGGCCGGCAGTCTTCCACGAAAAAGTCACTGGTGTCGGCATGCAGGTAGGTTACGCCCCAGGCGAGCCGAGGAGAGCGTCCCACGGCCATCAGCGGACAGCCGGGGAGCGTGGCCCCCATCACATATTGGTGGGTGCCCCAAGCCAGCACTGCTTCATACCAAATGGCGGGTAAGCGATTGACCTCCAAGTGGGGATCCGCCGCCAACAGCGGACACCCGCTGGCGCTCCGCTGGGGGCCGACGGCCCAGGCGTTGCTGCCGGCCAAACGCGGTAAGTCGGCGAGCATTTCTAACGCCTCATCCGAGAGTCGTCGTTCGATGCGGATTTCGCGGAGGGGCTCAATATCGATGCCATCCAAAAAGGGGACCATCAATTCGCGCAATAACTCCGGGGCGATGCCTGTTTGGACCAGCTCGATGAGGAGGCGTTCGTTTTCCTGGGCCGCTACGGCCAGGCCGGCGAAGCTGAGCAGGTTGCCAATCGTGAGGACGGCGGCTGGATCCCACGGACGGGGCTGAAATCCGGTGACCCACATGGGCAGCGAGCGCCCGGCGGCTTGGAGTCCGTCATTGACACCGTTGCAGTACCAGTCCAATTGCTCGCGGGTGTGGCTGGGGAGATTGGCGATTTCCTGGTCTAGGCCGAGATGCAATCCGGCACGCCGGAAGAAGCGGTCGGTCTCCACCAGTTCGGGCTGGTCGGCGATCCGCGCGGCGGCCTGTCCGCTCGCGACCACCCGCGAGAAGAAGATTTGCGTAGGTCGATCGAGTGCGTGCAGATAGCCCAGGCCGTAGAGGGCTTCTAGCCAGCTACCCGCCGTTAGATGGGGCACCCCGGCGGCATCGCGCCGCGCCTCAAAGGGTACCTGAGCAGCAGCCGTGGAGATACGTTCCATGAAGACTCATGTAGCCAGCCAGTAGGCAGCGGGCGCCCTCTCACGGAGACGCCCTCACAGCTACTGGCGTAGCGTTACTTCTTGCGATGGCGAATCTTGGCCCGCATGCGTCGCTTTTTCTGACCCACCTTACGTCGACCCTTACCTGACTTCTTCGTACCCAACGGTTACTCCTTCTGGTTTTAGCAACAACACAGTGGGCGATACTGGACTCGAACCAGTGACCCCTAGCTTGTCGAGCTAGTGCTCTAGCCAACTGAGCTAATCGCCCGTCATGGGACATACGGCATGGCGATGGGTCCTGTGCGGGACTCTTTGCCAGCGGGCGCAGCCATGAAGGTAAGCGTGCTAGTGTAGCATTCTCGGGTGTGGGGGGATAGGGGCTGTCCGTGCTCCTGCCGTCATTCCCGCGTCTCCTGCCGTCATTCCCGCGCCTCCTGCCGTCATTCCCGCGTCTCCTGCCGTCATTCCCGCGCCTCCTGCCGTCATTCCCGCGCAGGCGGGAATCTAGCATGCTGGTTAGCGGGCCTACTGGATTCCCGCCGGCGCGGGAATGACCGTTGTCGAAAGCGGGAAATGACCGTTGGTCATACTGCCCCTGCCGCGGCGTGCTAGCAGACCGCGGCAGGGGTGGCTGGCCTGGCTCGCTAGCGTCTGGGCGGGCCGGATTTGCGGTTTCTGACGGTTTTGATTGTCAGATCGAGCTCGATTCGGTCTATTTTATTTTTCGGGTCTGTGTTCTATTTTACGGAGCAAATAAGAATCAGTGTGTTTGTTTGGAATGTCGATGTTGTGAGGGATCGACGTTATAAAACGCGTTAGAAGTTCACCCCGGATTAGGTGACAGGACACAAGTCGATGTTAAACGACAGACAGGAAATGCTCGCTATGGGCGAGTTGGCGGTTTTTTTGTTGGCCTGGGTGCTGGGGATTTTTGTCGCTGTGGGCAATCACAGCGGGTACACCACCACCGAGAATGCCCTGGCGGAGTCATCTACCGCCTCGGACCGGCCTGCGGTCGAGTCGTTTGGTGCTGCTGAGTCGAACTCAGCCCGCCCACGCAACTCATGGGTGCGAACTTTCCTGAAGTAGCTGCCAGGCGCGTTGTATCTCGCGCTACTGTGACGTCTCGGCGTTGTCTGGGGCCAGCGGCTTGCCTGCCGGAGGGTCCTCCGTGGCGATATCATCACGTGGATCCGTTTGCTGACGTTTGCGGAGGTAGAGTTTGATGGGAACTTCCTCGAAACTCAGTTGATCGCGAACGGCACCTAGCAAGTACCGCTGGTAGGGCTTGGCAAGCGCCGCCGGTTCGTTACAGAACAAGACCAGGGTCGGTGGTTCGATGCCGACTTGCGTGCCGTAGTAAATCTTGGGTCTGCGGTTCTGGTACAGGGGTGGGGGAGTGTGACGAATGGCTGCGCGCAATAAGCGATTGAGCTGTCCGGTGGGTACTCGCAAGCGGGATTGCTTGAAGAGCATTTGGCCGTGGTTCAGCAGCGCTTTGACATTTTTGCCCGTTTCTCCCGTGATAAAGGCAATGGGGGCATAGCGCATGGTGCGGAAGGTATCGTGCAGGTAGCTCACCCATTTGGCGGTGGGCATGGTGCCGGCCAGTTGGTCCCATTTGTTGACCACCAGCACACACGGTTTGTAGTTTTGGCTAATGTAGTCGGCGAGTTGTTTGTCAACCTTGCTGATCCGTTGCGTGGCGTCCAGGAAGAGAAACACCACGTCGGCCCGTCGGATGCTGCGTTGCGCGCGGTGGAAGCCATAGAAGTCGATGGCCTCGCCGCGACTTTGGGGGCGACGGATGCCCGGCGTATCGATGGCCACGAAACCCTTGCCATCGAGTTCGAAGCGGACGTCGACGCTGTCGCGTGTGGTGCCGGCTACTTCGCTGACGATCATCCGTTCCGCTTGGGCGAGTGTATTGACGAACGTGCTTTTGCCGACGTTGCGTCGGCCCACAATCGCCACTTTCATTTCCGGTTCGTCGTGCTGCGACGGCTGGTCCTCAGCGGGCGGCAAGCGGTCGAGGATGAAATTGAGCAGCACGCTGCGATTGCGATTTTGGGTGGTGCTGATCGGGAGGACCTGTCCTTGTCCCAGGCGGTAGAAATCGGCGGCCTGATCGTCCAGCCGCCCGTGGTCGGCCTTGTTGGCGATGCAAATGACGGGTGCCTGGATATGGCGTAGGCGTTGGGCCACCTCCTCGTCGAGGGGCAACAACCCATCGCGGGCGTCTACCACGAATAAGATCACGGCCGCCGAGTCGATGGCGATTTGGATCTGCTCTTCGATGTGTTGTGTCAGATTGTCTTCATCTCGGTTGCCAATCCCGCCCGTATCGACCAGTTCAAAAAAACGGTCCTCAAATTCCATCAAATAGTCCACCCGATCGCGGGTGACGCCAGGGCGGTCCTCCACGATTGCCAAGCGCAATCCGGCCAGCCAATTGAGCAGGCTGCTCTTGCCAACATTGGGTCGACCGACAATGACAACACGAGGCACCGCCATGAACTGGGTTTCCTAAAGACTGTAGTTTCTGAAAAAACGGCCTGCGGCCGTTCTTGCAGAAGTAAATTGATCTGAACCAAGATGAACCGCTGAGACGGTCCATTTTTCCTTCCTGGGATGGCGGCCTCCGGCCGCTATCTCAGGAAGGGCAGCTAGAGACCATCGGGGGGAAATCTACGATCCATCATAATCAACAAAGAATGGGACAGATAGTCGGCAAGAAACGGCAGCTCACCAAGAAACCTGGTTGAGAGGCGGATGGAGTGGGCTTTTCCGGCCCAAACCGGCCAGCACGAGGGATACCTGTTTTCACTTTGAGTAAAGAGGCTTCGCCCGCGTGCTGCTGGTAGAGGAAGTTACGAGCTGCTAGGCTTTGGCTTATGGACAATCAATTCTCCCGAAAGCCTGCTCGCCAGTTGCTGCAGCTGCTAGAAAGTTTGCAGGCAGCTGGAGTCCAGCAGATTGGACGGCGGGGCCTGTCCTCAGAGCTGGTGTCCGGCATCCTGCCAGCCAGTCCCACGGAGGCTCGTGCTGCGCCAGACAAAACCAACCGGGCGGAACGGCCCGCGGCTGGCGGTGAGGAAGTTCCGGCGGCTGCACGGCAAGGGCGGTTGTTGGAGGAGGACCTGTCGGGTTTGCAGCCGGCGGCGACCGCACCTTCTCTCGAGGTGTTGGCCGCCGACGTGGCTGCTTGCCAGCTGTGCGAGGAGCTGGCGACCACGCGCACGCAGACCGTCTTTGGTGTGGGCAATCCTCAGGCGCGGCTGTGTTTTCTTGGTGAAGCCCCGGGGGCGGACGAAGATCGTCTGGGCGAGCCCTTTGTGGGGCGGGCAGGGCAACTGTTGGATAAAATTTTGGCGGCCTGCCAGCTGAGTCGTTCCGATGTGTATATCCTCAACGTGTTGCGGTGCCGGCCGCCCGGGAATCGCACTCCTATGCCGGGGGAGGCCAGCAATTGCCGTCCCTTTCTGCATCGCCAGCTGCAGCTGGTGCAGCCGGAATTTGTCTGTTGTTTGGGGGCCGTGGCCGCGCAAAACTTCCTGGATACGACTGCGTCCATCGGTCGGCTGCGGGGCAAAGTGCACCTGCATCATGGAGTGCAGGTGGTCTGCACGTACCACCCCGCTTACTTGTTGCGGAACCCGTCCGCCAAGCGGTCCACCTGGGAAGACATGCAGCTGTTGATGGCAGCCATGGGGACCCCCGTGGGCGGGTAGTATTTGGCAGCTGGCCGTAAAGCAGCTGAACCCACCCCAGGGGCTCCGGAAAGCAGCAGCATAATCGGCCTTTGGCGGCTGGAGGGGGCGTAGTTTGGGCTGAGATTACCGGTCCTAACGATCCTAGTTGGGCAGTTTGGGAAACTCTCCCAGGACGACGCGCCAAACTATTTGCAGGCTGGAATTGTCTTGCTAAAGTCGACTCTATGCTTCGTGCACGGTGCCGCGGGTGTGAGCCGGATGGTTCGCTCCGGGCAGCAACGCATCGCCAGCGAGGCAGTATTTTTGATGGCCCCTGATACAATAGACTGGACATGATTTTTCCAAACTCCCCGAAATCCGATGAAGTAGAGCACCTGTTGCGGAATGCCCAGCTGCGGGACGCGCTGGAGCCGCTCTATGATGAATCCATCGGCTGTGTGAATGCCGAGGCCATGTCGACCTCGAGTGAAAATGAGTTTTTGCAGTGCATGCTGGATTGGGAGCGGGCACCCATTTTGCCCATTTGCGAGTGGTTTCAACCGCCGCTGCAGCTACCTGCTCCCGAGACGCTCAACGACCAACAGCTACGCGAGTTGCTTCACGCGTCGATCCAAAAGTTATTCGAGCAGCAGGTCGTGCTTGATTTTACGGATCACCTGACGGATCGTCAGCTGTACTGTTTGATCTGCCGCGACATCTTGCCCTCGCACGAAAAACGACTGCAACGGGAAAACAATTACTTGCACTGGGATTGCGCGAGCACCGAAGATGATCCCACGCTCTGGCTCCGTTACTATGCCAGCGAGGAGGAGCGTCAAGCCTGGGCGGAAGAGACAGGAGAATTTTTGCCGGCCCTGGAAGACCCGCCCTACGAGCGCAAGCTGCCCAGAGCGCCTTTGTAGTTTCTGGATGAACTTACAACAATTCGGGCCAGAGACTATCGCTGACCAGCAGGCCCGCGCGGGTCAGGCGAATGGTGTGGCCATCGTCGGCCAGCAGGCCCAGGTCAACGAAGCGGGCCAATTCCGCCGCTACCAAGCTGTCCACCGTATAGCCGGTTTGGTGCTGAAATTCGGCGCGCTCTACTCCGGCGATGCGGCGGAGGCCGAAGATGAGTGTTTCACGGGCTCGCTGTGCGGGGGTCAGCCGTTCTTGTTCGGCGACCGGGGATGCGCCGGCTTGGATCCTGCGGAGGTAGGTGGAGGTGCTGCGGTGATTGGTCGAGCGGAGGCCGGCGACATAGCGGGCCGCGCCGGGGCCGGCGGCCCAATAGCCGGCGCCAGCCCAGTAGGCCTGGTTGTGTCGGCTCCATTTTCCTGGCCGCGCAAAATTGGAAATCTCGTAGTGTTGATACCCGGCCTGCGTTAGATAGTCGATGGCCATGAGGTACATTTGTCGTTCCGTTTCTTCAGGGACCGGGTGCAGCTGCTGCCGTTGCAGGCGGCTGCCAAAAGCGGTTCCTCGCTCGAAGGTGAGCCCGTAGGTGGAAATGTGCGCGGGCTGCAGGGCCACGGCCGCCGCCAAATCAGCTTCCCACTGGGCGAGTGTTTCGTGGGGGGCGGCAAACATCAGGTCGAGGGCAACCTGCAGGCCTGCTTGATGGGCCAGGTCCGCGGCGTGGCGGATGTCAGCGGCGGTATGGCGACGTTCCAGCTGCTGCAGCTTGGCCTTGTCGAACGACTGGGCGCCCAGGCTGAGTCGATTGACGCCGTGTTGGACTAGGCAGGTCACGCGGGCGGCATCCAAATCTTCCGGATTGGCCTCCACCGTCCACTCATAATCCTTGTGGAGCGGATGCCAGTCCAGTACGAGTGCGCAGAGGCGATCCAGTTGGTTGGGACTCAGGAAGGTCGGCGTACCGCCGCCAAAATAGAGCGTGGTTACCGGACGCGGCTTGCCGAGCCCCTCCAGTTCGCGGGCCAAGGCTTGCAGGTAGGGCTCGACCAGATCACCGCGCCCGGCCACTAAGGTAAAATTACAATACCCGCAGCGGTGCACGCAGAAGGGGACGTGGATGTAGGCGCTATGCGGTGACACTTGGGTCCTATCCCGGCTGGGGTCTGCGCCAGAAGTCGTCGCGCGATGGCCTTTGACTCCTGGTATAACTTGGGTTATACTACCCTGATGAAAACAGCTGTCTCCATTCCCGATCCGATCTTCCAGGCTGCCGAACAAGCCGCCCAGCAGCTATCCATGTCCCGCAGCGAACTTTACGCCAGGGCAGTTGAGGAATTTGTGACTGCCCATTGTCATGCCAGCGTGACCGAAAGACTCAATGAACTGTATGCTGAAAACCCTTCTGACTTGGATTCCTCCGTGGCAGAAATGCAAAGTCGGTCTCTTGATAGATCACCATGGTAATTCAACGTGGTGAGATTTGGTGGGCGTCACTTCCGGAGCCAAGAGCTTCCGAACCGGGATACGCTAGTCCTGTTCTTGTGGTTCTGGCGCCGAGACTTTGCTTCCACGCCGAGGCCAACTTGGCCATCCGAAAAGTTTGGCTTGGCGTTAAAAAACCGTCCAGCCAAACAAATCTTTTCGGCAGTCAACTACACTGCCCATCGTTACGTTGCGACGGGTCTCGTTGAGCCATCCGAAAAGTTTGGCTTGGCGTCAAAAAACTAGCCAAACAAATCTTTTCGGTGTTTAACTACCGCCGGGACTCTGCGTCTACGCCGAGGCCAAGTTGGCCGTCCGAAAAGTTTGGCTTGGCGTCAAAAACCAGTGGAGCGAAGGAGATTCGAACTCCCGACCTCTGCATTGCGAACGCAGCGCTCTCCCAGCTGAGCTACCGCCCCAAGATAATGCTAATTCTAGCGACTGACTGGCCCCTTTGTCTACCAGTCCGCAGTTTCTGAAAAAACGGCCA